>JALVEV010000161.1 GCA_027030605.1 Campylobacteraceae bacterium
ATACTAATATCTTTTTGGATTATATTATCAGCAAAAAGAGATGTAGAAAAAAAGAGTATCCATAAAACTAGAAATTTTTTAAAAAAAGTATTCAATGTTATTCCTTTAAGAAATATAAATTACTAAAATTATAGTATTTTTACAATTTCTTAAAGTTTAATTTAGATACATAATATAAATTTATTTTAATACTTAATAGTGTTTATTTCTGTGTAATCTTAAATGCCTCCCCTACAGCCTTAATAAATGAGCTTCTAACAGCCCCCTCCTCTAACGCACCATAAGCAGCAGCCGTTGTACCTGCTGGACTCATGACCGAATCTTTAATGAGTGCTGGGTGATTAGAGGCAATAAGTGGTGCAAAACCTTTAAACAAAGAGTTAGTTACCCCCATGGCATCTACTCGCTTCATCCCCTCTTTTACCAAACCATCCATCATCGCCTCTGCAACCAGCGTTAAAAGTGCAGGACCAGAACCTGCTATGGCAGTTGCTATGTCTACCTCTTTTTCAGAGTCAACCCAAAAGACATCTCCAATAGCCGAAAAGATAGCCTGAGCCTCCTCTTTTTTAACCACATCACCTGTCATAACTGATGTTGAAGCTTGAAATTTAGCAGCAACATTAGGCATAACCCTTACTACATTTTTAGTAGAGATATTTGCTCTTAAAGACTCAATAGTAGTACCAGCCAAAACAGAATAGAGTGATTCTGCTTTACCTTTTAGTTGCTCTCCTACACTCTTTAGGGCATAGGGTTTAACAGCTAGTAGAATATTTTTATTGGTAATATCAAAATTCTCTAAAGCATAAACTTTTACGGAAAACTCCTCTTTTAATGATTCTAGTTTAGTTATATCTCGTGCTACAAACTCCAGTTTATAGTTATCTTTTAACCCATGAGCAATCGCCATTGCCATTGAACCAGGTCCAATAATTGTTAATGTCAAAGTAAAACCCTTTCTTCATTTTTGGTGATTATAGCGAAATATAATAGATATTGAGGTATTATATTTTTTTTAAAAAGTTTCAATATAAGGTTAATAATGAGAATTCAGTTTAATATTAAAAATCTAAGAGCCATTCTAATCCTCCTAGCACTCTTTACAGGATGTAGTAACAAAGATATGGTTAATGAATATGACAAACCAGCACTCTATTGGTACAATCAGATAGTAAAAGAGATTGCTTCATCTAACCTTGACAGAGCAGACAATTACTATATCTCATTAAGAAGTGAACATTCCCGTTCTCCACTTCTACCTACGGCTACCATGCTTTTAGCTCAAGCACACATGGAGGACCAAGCCTACATTATGTCAGACTACTACTTAGATGAGTATCTTAAAAAATATGCAAAAGGAACCAAGATAGAACAGGCAAAGTTCTTAAAAATCAAAGCAGCCTTTTTAGGTATAAAAGATATCAATAAAGAGCAACGACTTATGCTTAATACCTTAGCTAATGTCGATAAGTTTGTTAAACGCTATCCTCACTCTATCTATCTACCTGTTGTAGATACCATTAAAGTTCGTCTTCATATGGCTCAATATATGCTTAATGAAAACATTGCTAATCTCTATAAACGACTAGGCAAAGAGAAAGCCGCAAAGTTTTACAAAGAAAAGAATGCACACTCTCCTCTTAACATGGCAGACATTAAAGTTCCAGAAGTAAGCTTTTTAGAAAGTATCTTTAACTAAAGTATTGGGAGAAGAGTATGCAATTAAGTAATTACGAACCATTTCCAACTCAGATACCAGTTATTATAGAAGATGAACTTTTTTTATATCCTTTTATGATTTCCCCTATTTTCTTAACCAAACAAGAGGACATAGATGCTGCCACTTTTGCAATGGAGAAGCACTCTTTAATTTTATTGACCACGACAAAGGAGAGTTTAGAGGGGTCACGAAGTGAAGAAGATATTCATAAAATTGGAGTCATTGGCTCTATTATGCGTAAAGTCAACATCCCAGATGGTCGTGTTAAGATTCTATTTCAAGGACTTGCACGAGGTGAAATTGTAGGAGAACTAGAGACAATTCAATTTGATAATCTAACTTTTCAAAGCTCTATGGTGCATCTACTTGAAAATAAAGATTTTGACGAATTAAAAATCAATGCACTCATTGGTATACTAAATGAAAAAATCAAACTGCTCTCAAAAGTTAACAACAATATTCCTTCAGACCTACTCAAAACCATTTCAGAGACCGATAACCCTTATCGTATTGTTGACTTGGTCTCTTCTCTTCTTAAACTTTCAAAAGCAGAAGCTTATGAACTCTATGCCAGTGCAGATATAGAGCAACGACTGCTTAAAGTTATTGATATTATCGTTAATGAGATAGAATCAGCACGAGTTGAGCGTGAAATTCGTTCAAAAGTTCACTCTAAAATTGAACAGGTCAACAAAGAGTACTTTTTAAAAGAGCAAATTAAAGAGATAAACAAAGAACTAGGAGTTGATGTACAACGTGAAGAGGAGATTGAGGAGTTTAGAGAGAAACTAAATGCACTAAAACCTCATGTCTCAGAAGATACTTTTAAAGAGATAAGTAAGCAATTAGAGCGTTTTGCACGAATGCACCCAGAGTCAGCCGATGCTTCACAAATCCAAACCTATTTAGAGTGGGTCTTTGAACTACCATTTGGGCAAGAGACCAATAAGGCACTCCAAGTAAATGATGTACAAGAGCGACTAGACCTTGACCACTTTTCACTAAAAGAGCCAAAAGAGAGAATTGTAGAGTTCTTCTCTGTGCGACAACTCGCCCAACAACGCGACATTACCCTAGATGGAAGTGCAGGAACCATTCTCTGTTTCTCTGGACCTCCTGGTGTTGGTAAAACATCACTTGCTAACTCTATAGCTAAAGCACTTGAGAGACCTTTAGTACGAATAGCCCTTGGTGGATTAGAAGATGTTAATGAGCTAAGAGGACACAGAAGAACTTATGTAGGAGCAATGCCAGGGCGTTTAGTTCAAGGATTTATTACAGCTAAGAGCATGAACCCTGTAGTTGTACTAGATGAAATCGACAAAGTAGGACGAGGACACCGTGGCGACCCAACAGCTGTTCTTTTAGAAATTTTAGACCCTGAACAGAACAAAGAGTACCGTGACTACTACCTCAACTTTGATATCGACCTAAGCAAAGCTATCTTTATAGCAACTGCTAATGATGTAGCTCAAATTCCTGCTCCACTTCGTGACCGTATGGAGTTTATTGAGGTGAGTTCCTACACACCTAGAGAGAAGTTCGAAATTGCCAAACAGTATCTCATTCCTCAAGAGCTAAAAAAACATGCTCTCAAAGAGGAGGAGTTTGAGATAACAGACAAAGCTCTAAAGCTACTTATTGACGAATATACAAGAGAACCTGGGGTAAGAGGCTTACGCCGTAAAATTTCAGGAATAATGCGTAAAGTAGCCACTAAATTACTTTTAAATAACGATTTGACGAAAATAAAGATTAGAGTCAAAGAGTTACCTGAGTTTGCTAATAAAAAAGTATTTGAAATCTCCAATGTTGACAAAAAACCTCTTATAGGTGTAGTCAATGGTCTAGCATGGACATCAGTTGGTGGAGATGTACTCAAAATAGAGGCGATTAAACTCAAAGGAAAAGGAGCAGTTAAGCTCACAGGAAGTCTTGGTGATGTTATGAAAGAGTCAGCACACATCGCTTTTTCCGTTGTCAAAAGTCTAATAGAAAACGGCTCTTTGACTATTGATAAAAAGCTCATCCCCTTAAAAGAGAAAGAGTCCATAGAGACCATTGAAGCAAGTGAAATCTATAAACGATTTGACCTACATATCCACGTCCCAGAGGGAGCCACTCCAAAAGATGGACCAAGTGCTGGAATTACCATGGCTGTTGCTATTGCTTCGATTTTATCAGAACAAAAAGTAGACAATAAAATCGCCATGACAGGAGAGCTAACCCTTACAGGAAAAGTTCTTCCAATTGGTGGACTAAAAGAGAAGCTCATAGCCGCCTATAAATCAGGAGTAACTAAAGCTCTTATTCCCCAAAAGAACTACGAGCGTGATTTAGAGGATATTCCTAGCGATGTTAAAGAGGCAATTGAGATTATTGCTATCTCAAAGATAGAGGATGTCCTACAGGAGGCACTCATATAGAGTACAATGGCTATTGTACCCTACTCAACCTTGTTGATTTTATATAAAATTTTGTAGCACTCTCTCTATCTCCTTCTAAAAAATCTAAATAGCCTCTATAGGCATAACTTTGTGCTAAACTCTGTTTAGCTAATTGATTGTCTATTTTTAAACTCCTCTTAGCTAAAGCAATAGCTTGATGAAGTGATACACCTGCTTCAATGGGTCTATTATTTTCTAAATCTAATAGAGCTAAATCATTAAGTAGATTAGCCATCTCTAAGTTATAATTTAAATGAGCTAGTCGATTTAATTTTCTATATGAGATAATGGCTCTTTTATAGTGCCTCTTTGCAATCAAATACTCTCCTCTTTTTGCCTCTATTTTAGCAAATAACCTCTCCATCTCAATTAAATAGACCTTATGTAGATGACTTCTATTTCTATTAAAAAGTCTTTGATAAATATCTAATGCCTTTTGATAATATATTTTAGATGCTTTAAATTTTTTATCTTCTAATTTAATTAGACTTAATGTTCTATAAGAGAGTGCTAAATAGGAGTAATTTTTCATAGTTTTTTTGTCTAATATCGGCTTAATAATCTCTATTGCTTCAAGATATTTTTTAATAGCTAACTCCCTTTTATCCATAACTAAATAGGTTTTAGCTAAACTATTTAAACTCTTATAGTGAAGTAGTATAAATTTCAATTTTCTCTTTTTTGCCATATTACTATAGAGTTCAATCGCCTCTTCTCTCAAATCAATAGAGGTGTTAAAATCTTCTTTATCATAAGCATAAAAGTTAGCCATAATATTTAAAGCCATACCTAAGCGTACTCGATTTTTCTCTTTACCATCTTTTGCTTTCTCTCTAAGTTTTACTAAGAGTTTTTTATATATCTTATCTGACTCTTCTAATAGCTCCTGTTGCTCTTTAGAACTTTTTATTAAAGTTTTAATTTTTTCAACTACTAAAGCCTTGATTATAGCATATTTTTCAAAATCTTTTTTAATTAGAGGAGGAACTTCTTTTAACATTTGATGATAGGTCATCTCTGTAGCATTCATATCACCCATCTTCTCAAAGAGTTCTCCTTGGTGTGCAAGTGTAACTATTAACTCCTCTTGGGTTATTTTTTTACTCTTTAATGCTCTATCATAAAACTTTGTAGCTAATGAAAGATTTCCCTCTTTGACAAAATGCATAGCATAATCGTTGAGTTCTACAACAGTAGCATTAAAATCTTTACTCAAATTTCCATCTTTCAAAACAAACTTTAGACCACTTTTACCTTTAAAGTTTTTGACAACATTCTCAGAACTATATTTTGCTTTCTCCTTATCAGAAACCATAGAAGATATAATTGTTGTTGTAATATCCATCGCCTTAAATACTTTTGGGTCAACTCTATTGTTATCTTTAGAGAAACTATCTTTAAGAGCCTTTAATTTCTTAATATCTACCTCTATAATCTCCTCTACTATAGGCTGTTGAGACTTATTAACTTTTAGGGAAGAAGCGTTTAAATGATTAAATTTTGATAAAACTTTATCTCCATAAAGATTAAAAATCATTAACAAAATAAGTGTAAGCACTAAAAGAGTACCCAATGCTATCCACATAACCTTACGACTCTTCTTCTTTTTTACTCTAGGTAAGAGTAGTACCCCTTCCTCTTTTGCAATTAAATTGAGCCTTTGTTTAGCTTCATGAAGTAACTCTTCATCTTCATGAAGCAGTGTTACAAAAGTTCTATCTGAACCAATTTTAGCTTCAAAATGAAAACCATAGAGTCCAGATTTATCTAATATCTTAATCATATCCCAAATGATTTGATTAACCTTAAGACTCTTAGCATGTAAATTAGGATTATATAATTTTTTATTTTGGACAGTAACATCTGTAGGTATATAAGTATTCGTTTTTTTCAAAAAATATCCTTTAAATTGAAAGGATATTTTATTAAAAAAAACTTAAGTAAAAACTATAATTTTAAAAATTATTGATTTTTTTGTAATTCTCCTGTAACTACCGAAAATGAAAGCTTTTCAATCTCTCTATGCTTCTTAATAAACTCATTTAACTCATCAAGCTTAATTGCCTCTATCTTCTTCAACTCCTCTTTAGTATACCCTAAAGGTTGGTTGTTGTAGTACTCATGAAAAGCTCTATTGAGTCGTTGAGAGAGGGTCTCATTTCTAAGAGGTTCAGAACCAAGCAGAAACTGCTGTGCAGAGCTTAACTCCTCTTGGGTTACACCTTTGTCTAAAAAGGTTTTAACTACCTCTTTAACCGATGCTACAGACTCATCACCACTCTCTACTTTGGTTTGCAGATAGCCCGAGAAGTAACTGTGTGTTTTGTTGGTATTAAAACGACTATAAGCAGAATAGGCCAACCCTTTTTTTACCCTAATCTCCTCCATCAGACGTGAACCAAAACCTGAACTTCCTAAAATAAACGAAGCAACTTTAGAGAGATATAGCTCTTTTGAGTCATAAGAGACATCTAAAGGAGCTCCAAAATAGACATAGGCCTGTTGACTCTCTACTATCTTCTTTTTAATCTGCTCTTTTGCAACAGGTTTCATAGTTGGTAAAGGTTTTACCTCTACTTTTGGTAATAACAAGAGAACTAAACTAACTAACTTTTTAGCCTCTGTTTGATTCAAATCTCCACCCATAACAACAATAGCATTGTTGACACCTAAGTAGCCTTTAACCTGAGCTTCAATATCTTCTAATGAAATACTTTTAATACTCTCTACAGTTCCTAGTGAAGATTTAGCTAAAGGGGTATTTGGAAACAACATCCTCTTCATCTCTAAAGAGGAGATATAGTCAAAGTCACTCTCTTTTCGTTTTAGTTTACCAATGGCTTGAGTCTTTATCTTCTCTAGTGTCTCTTTTGAGTAGTTTGGGTCTTGAAGTAACTCTTTAAGTCTCTCTATCGCTTCAGGAAACTGCTCTTTTAGAGAACCAACCTCTATAACAAACGTCTCTTTTCCTGCATGGGTAGAAAGAGATATCGCATGGTTATCAAGTTTTGTTGCAAAACCTGTACTTCCATCTTTTTTTGTCCCCTCATTAAGCAAAGAAGCTGTCATCTTGACCAAACCATCTTTACTATCGGTTAAAGAACCTGCATTTTGAAAAACCAGTTGCATAGAGACGATTGGTAGATTTTTATCCTCTTCAAATATAAATGGTACTTTTGTACCATTCACCTCAATATTGCTAAGGTTAGCACTCATTAAAATTCCTTGTAGTGTTAATATAAAAAATAGTACTCTTTTCATGGTTTTCCCTATGGATTTAAAATCGTTCTAAAATCTCATAAGCTGTATTTCGTTTTGCAGGGTGTTCACCTACATCACGAATAAGCTCTATCATCTCTTTTTGGTTCATAGAGTTAGCAGCTCCTGCTGCTGAGACTACATTCTCTTCCATCATAGTTGAGCCTAAATCATTGGCTCCAAACTTTAAAGCCATCTGACCGATATAGCTTCCTTGGGTCACCCATGAACTTTGAATATTTGGAACATTATCTAAAAATAGTCGTGCAACAGCTAAATAGCGTAAATATTGGTTAGGAGTTGTCTTTGTAATAGTAGGAAGTTCACGTTTAAGTTGTGTATGGTCACTCTGGTAACTCCACATAATAAAGGCTCGAAAGCCACCTGTCTCATCTTGAAGTTGTCGTACATAATCCCAATGCTCCACAATCTCACGTGTTGTCTCAACGGTTCCATACATCATAGTAGCTGTCGACTTAATCCCAACCTTGTGTGCTTCTCTATGTACCTCTAACCAAGTATCTTTATCTAACTTTTTAGGAGCGATTATATCTCTAACTCTATCGGAGAGTATCTCTGCTCCTGCCCCTGGAATAGAGCTTAACCCCTTAGCTTTTAGACGCTCTAAAACCTCTTTAATCGAAATCTTAGAACGACGAGCAATATAATCTACCTCAATAGCAGAGAAACCATGTATGGTAACCTCTGGATATTTTTTATGGATATGCTCGACTAAATCCTCATACCACTCAATTTGAAGTTTTGGATGAACCCCACCTTGAAAGAGTATCTGTGTTCCCCCGATAGCGAGTAGTTCATCTATTTTTTGGTCTATCTCATCAAAGGTTAAGATGTAGGCATCTTCTTTTTTCTCATGGGTATAAAAGGCACAAAATTTACAGTCAACCCAACAGATATTGGTGTAGTTAATATTTCGGTCAACCACAAAGGTTGTTACCCCTTTAGGGTGTAACCTCTTTTTTACCTCGGTTGCCATACGTCCAAGTGTTTTTAAGTCTGCTTTTTCAATTAGCTCTACGGCTTCATCTATGGTCATTCTTCGGTTGTTTAATGCACTCATGGGTCTCCTTTATTGGGCAGACACAGAGGTCGCCCCTACATGTTTTTTATGATATTGGGCAGACATGGAGGTCGCCTCTACAGTGGTTTCTCTTTTGGGACTTCTCTCTCTTTTGGTTTTTCAATGTTTGCAGCCTCCTCTTTACCAATCGCATCAAGCACAGCATTAATAAAACGTGGAGATTTATCATCAGCTAATGCTTTTGCTAACTCGATTGCTTCATTGATAATAATTCGTTTATCGGTTCCCTCAATCATAATCTCATACCCTGCTAGACGCATAATTGATTTCTCTACTTTTCCAATAGAGTCATAGTCCCACCCTTTGAGATGTTTCTGAATCTCTGCATCAATGGTTGCTAAATTTTTAATGGTTCCTGCAAAGAGAGCTTTTGAGAACTCTCTTTGTCTGTTACGAATTTTATCTTCTTCTAAAATAGTATCTGAAAAGAGTCCAATATCTTGGTTCCCTAAATCATACGCGTAAAGGAGACCTACTACTGCTGTTCTTGCTTGGTGTCTTGTTGCCATATTTTATTTGCCTTTTTCATATCAACCGTAGGGTGCGTTTCCCAACGCACCGTTTTAGCTCGTTCCCATCCGTCCTCGGTGGGAATGCATACGAGAATCTATATTGCTCATTTCATTCAATCTCTCATATACACTCCCACGCAGGAGCATGGGAGCGAGAAGAAAAACTATTTCTCTAATTCCGTATAGAGGTTCATCATCTCAATAAGCCCAGCCATAGCCTCACCACCTTTATTACCTGCTTTTGTTCCTGCTCTCTCAATGGCTTGTTCAATACTATTGACAGTCAGTACTCCATAAGTAACTGGTTTTCCATGTTTCATTGTAGCACTTGCTACCCCTTTTGTTGCCTCTGCTGAAACATAATCAAAATGAGGAGTTGCCCCACGAATCACAGCACCTAAACAACAGACAGCATCATATTTACCTGAAGCCAATGCTTTGTCTAGTGCAAATGGAACTTCAAATGCTCCTGGAACTAAGATTAAATCTAAATCTTCAACATTCCCACCATGTCTTGCGTAAGTATCTTTCGCACCCTCTACTAATCTATCTGTAATAAAGTGGTTAAACCGTGCATTAATAATGGCTACTTTTTTACTTTTGTCTACTTGAAAATCACCTTCAACTATCTTCATCTACTACCTTTATCTAAGTTTTTAGCTCGTTCCCATCCGTCCTCGGTGGGAATGCATAAGAGAATTGTTGTTTTTTACTTCATCCAATCTCTCATATACACTCCCACGCAGGAGCATGGGAGCGAGAAGAAAAAATTTTTAGGGAATTATAACCAATTAAAATTATTCTACAATACTTCTTATTGCATCAATCTGCTCTATTAAACTATCTAGCTTCTTTAACTCAATCATATTTGGTCCATCACTTAAAGCAATGGTTGGGTCAAAGTGTGTCTCAAAAAAGAAACCATCTACCCCAACAGCTGCTGCTCCTCGTGCAAGATAGGAAACTAAAGCCGAATCTCCACCAGAAGTTGCTCCACCCGATGCTGGTTGCTGAACAGAGTGAGTTGCATCAAAAATTACAGGAGCAAACTC
>JALVEV010000162.1 GCA_027030605.1 Campylobacteraceae bacterium
CCTTTTGCTTTTAGACCTTTATCTTGATATTTCCACTCAAAATTTGGATACCCCAAACCATTTTCATAGTTCCAAGTAAGCGTAATAGCAGAGACTCCCTCTTGTTTAAAATAGACTAACTTCTCTATGTCACCCTCTATTGCGTCACCCTCCTCTATGGTTAGAAATGCTCCTATTTTGCCTTGTTTTTGTGCTTCTACTAAATCCTTATGGGTTCTACATAGGCTAATGGTTTCACTATTTAAAGCTAACTCTCGTTTAAAATTTTGCAACATCTCTATACAGTAGGCATAAGAGCTATCATGCTTCCCTTTATCTATATACATAGCAAAAAATTGAGCTAAGGCTTCACCCTTTTGTAGTTTTTCTATATCTATTTTTAAGCTATTTTTTTTAAGTGGTTGGTTTTGTTCTAGCATGGCAGAGGCTGTGTCGCAGTGGAAATCTATAAAGTTCATGGGTTCTCTTTTTAGATATTATATACTTTTTATGTTAAAATGCAAAAAATAAAACTCGTAGGTGTGACTGTGTCACATATGTGTTTACTCGTTCCCACCGTCTCGGTGGGAATGCATAGAAGAATTATTTTATTAAACAATGTTTTTGTAAATAAAATTCCAACATGCATTCCCAACGAGGACGTTGGGAACGAGAAATTCGGGTGTAAACACGCCGATTCCGAAAATGCAGATGGCATATAGGGAATCGACGGCTTTAGCCTCGCCTTATATTGATATATCTGTAACATGATAACACCTACGGTAAACAATGAGAATACAATAATGAAAATTTTAAACCCAACCTATATCTACATCAACGGTAAATTCCAAGAAAATTTAGCTGTAGCATTTAATGAAAAAATCGAAGCCATTGATAGCTTAGAAAAGCTACAAAAAAGATACCCAAACGCAACCATAGAGGAGACAGAAGAGAACGCTGTACTCTACCCAGGTTTTATCAATACCCATGTCCATTTAGAGTTCTCAGCTAACAAAACAACCCTACAATACGGTAGCTTTATGCCATGGTTGGACTCAGTCATAGAAAATAGAGAAGAGCTGGTAGGAGAGTGTAGTAATGATTTAATGATGCAAGAGTGTCAAAACATGATGAGGTCAGGTATTACCACCTTTGGAGCTATCTCCTCTTTTGGAGCAGAGCTTGAGGTCTGTAGAGAGACCCCTCAAAAGGTTATCTTCTTTAATGAGCTTATAGGCTCTAACGCCTCTACTGCCGATATGCTATACAATGACTTTTTAGAACGTTTAGATGAGTCTAAAAAATACTCTAATAATGGAATTATTCCTGCTATAGCCATTCACTCACCCTACTCGGTTCACCCTATTGTACTAAAACGTGCCATCAATGTTGCTAAAACTGAAAAGTTACCTCTTAGCTCTCACTTTTTAGAGTCACAAGCAGAGCGAGAGTGGTTAGAGGATGACTCAGGCGAATTTTTAACCTTTTTTCAAAAGTTCTTTAACAGCTCCAAATCTGTAACTAAGATAGATGAGTTTTTAGAGAGTTTTGATGAAGTTCCAACCCACTTTGTACATGTGGTACAAGCCAACAGAGAAGAGCTTCAATATCTAGCCAACAAAGGTCACTCCATCGCCCACTGCCCTCGCTCAAACCGACTACTTGGGTGTGGGCGACTTCCTATTGAAACCCTAATAGAACTAAACATCCCTTTTACCACAGCAACCGATGGTCTAAGCTCAAACAACTCACTAAGTATCTTAGATGAGTTAAGAGCTGGACTCATGCTCCACCATTTAGGCTCACTTGAAGAGTTAGCTTCACTTCTTATTAGCTCCATTACCTCTAAACCAGCTGAGATTTTTTCACTAAATTCAGGAAAGATTGAAATAGGAAAAGATGCTGACTTTGCCTTAGTAACCCTACCTGCCAAGCCCTCCTCTTTAGAGAGTATTGCACTACAGACCATTTTACACACCCAAGAGGTCTCAAATGTTTGGATAAGTGGTAACAGAGAGATTTAATGAAAAACTTACATAATGCACTGCTCCTAAAACAGCTCTATCAACTCAAAAACTTAGGGTACAGATATACCGATGAAAGGCCCTATTCACATGAAGAGAAAAACCTTTTAGAGCTACCCAACTCTCTACAAGCTCTAAAACAACAAGCCAAAAACTGTCACCTCTGCTCTCTGAGTAAAGGTCGAAACCATGTTGTTTTTGGAGAGGGGAACAAACAAGCCGACATTATGTTTATAGGCGATGTCCCTTTAGAGATAGAAGACAACGCAGGAGCTATCTTCTTAGGAAGAGGTGGAGAGATGTTAACAGCGATGATAGAGAAAGTTCTAAACCTCTCACGAGAGCAGGTCTACATTACCAACCTTTTAAAGTGCCATCCTCTTCTAAGTAAAGAGGTTCATGAGAGTGAGTTTCACACCTGTAAAGCCTATCTTTTTAAAGAGATTAAGTTAGTGAAGCCTAAGGTTATTGTGACACTTGGAGAGAGAGCTTACCACTATTTGACTAATGATTTTACAGCGTTAAAGGAGGTGAGAGGTAGAGTGATTCAAAAAGAGGGTTATAGTGTTGTTCCTACTTATCATCCTAATTTTTTGTTGAAGAACCCCTCTTTTAAAAGAGAGGTTTTTTTGGATTTAAAAAGAGTAAAAAAACTACTCTAAATCAAAAGCCATATCATTAGCCCAAGTGGTCAATGCTTTTTTATCTGCCTCTGAAAGTTTAGCCTCTTTATGAATGAGCAAGTAACTAGGAAGTGGCATTTTACTCTTAATTGCTTTTGGAATCTTTTGAAGATACTTAAGCTTCTTCTCATCATCATACTTTTCCCATGTTGAGAAGTTCATATGTTCACGCCCCTCTTTTACATGAAGCTTAGTAAACCATGATATAGGAGCTATGTTACTGTACCATGGGAACTTTGTATGATTTGAGTGACAATCAAAACAGCTACGTTTTAAAATAGCTTGTACATTTTCGGGAGCTTGTAGCTCCTCATCAGCCTTAGTAGGCACCTCTGCTGGGACATCCATTGGAATGAATTGAATCCCTATAAATATTAATAATGCAAGTAGTGTTAATTTTTTCATAATTAATTATACCAAATAATAATAAATATTCTATTTAATATCTACAACTACTTCACCATCGACTACATCAAAAGTAACAGATGAGCCTTCAACTACCTTATCTTCTAAGATAAGTTCAGCTAATCTATCTTCTACCACATCATATAAGGCTCGTTTAAGTGGTCTTGCACCATAGACTGGGTCAAAACCAACTTCTGCGATGTAGTTTTTCGCATTTTCAGTTAACTCTACTGTAATATCTTTTGATGCCAATTTCTCTTTAATAGACTTAAAGAGAATATCAACAATACCTCTAATAGCCTCTTTATCGAGTGGGTTAAAGATAACAATATCATCTAAACGGTTCAAGAACTCTGGTTTAAAATGTCTTTTTAGCTCTTCGTTAACCGCTTTTTCTCTGTCGCGTCTATCTATAAACTCCATAATTTTATCTGAAGCGATATTTGATGTCATAATAATGATGGTATTTTTAAAGTCAACAGTAACCCCTTTATTATCTGTTAGACGACCATCATCAAGCACTTGCAATAGTGTGTTAAAGACATCTGGATGAGCCTTTTCAATCTCATCAAAAAGAACTACCGAATAAGGCTTTCTTCTTACTGCTTCAGTAAGTTGTCCACCCTCATCATACCCTACATATCCTGGAGGAGCCCCGACTAGACGTGACGCTGCATGTTTCTCCATGTACTCAGACATATCAATTCGTATAAGCGACTTTTCAGAATCAAAGAGGAACTTCGCCAAGGTTTTAGCCACTTGCGTTTTACCTACACCTGTTGGTCCTAAGAACATAAATGAACCAATTGGTCGATTGGTATCACTAAGTCCTGCTTTATTTCGTTTAATCGCTCTAGCAACTGCTTTTAAAGCCTCATCTTGACCAATAACCTCTTGATTTAAAATCTTCTCAACATTCAAGATTTTCTCTTTTTCTGTCTGTAACATTTTGGTAACAGGAATACCTGTCCAACGACTTACAATACTTGCTATCATCTCTTCATCAACAGAGTTTTTAAGCAGAGTTCCCTCTTTGCTCATCTCTCTCCAACGCTCTTCAAGAGCCTTAACCTCTTGCTCTTTGGCTGGAATCAATCCATGTTGAATCTCTGCTACTTTTGTAAAGTCACCCTCACGTTGTGCCGCTGCTGCTTTATTTTTTAGAGACTCAATCTCTGCTTTAAGTGCTGCAATTTCATTAAAAACTTGTTTTTCAGTCTCAAATTGACTTTGAAGAGCAGCTTTTTTCTCTTCTAGGTCAGCTAACTCTTTCTCTATCTCTTCAAGACGTTTACTATTTTTATCACTCTCTTCCATTAGAAGAGCCTCTTTTTCAACCAAGAGTGTTGCTAGTTGTCGTTTAACTTTAGCAAGTTCAGTTGGTTCACTCTCAATCTGCATCTTTAATTCAGCCGCCGCCTCATCAATAAGGTCAATCGCCTTATCTGGTAAGAAACGGTCAGTAATGTAACGGTCACTAAGCTTTGCAGCAGCAACTAATGCTGAGTCTGTAATGGTTACATTGTGGTGCGACTCTAGTCTCTCTTTAATACCTCTTAAAATCTGTAACGCTTCATTGATACTTGGTTCATCTACTTTAACAGGTTGGAAACGACGTTGAAGAGCTGTATCTTTTTCAAAATATTTACGATACTCTTTAAGTGTTGTTGCACCTATTGTTCGTAACTCTCCACGTGCTAGAGCTGGTTTTAAAATATTGGCTGCATCATTACCACCTTCACTTCCACCTGCTCCGATAATAGTGTGAATCTCATCAATAAAGAGGATAATATTAGAAGACTCTTTTACTTCATCAATTACAGCTTTAAGTCGCTCTTCAAACTCACCTCTATACTTTGCTCCTGCGATTAAACGGTTCATATCTAGTGAAATTACACGCATATTTTGTAAACTTAGAGGAACCTCTTTGTTCACAATACGTTGTGCCAACCCCTCAACAATAGCTGTTTTACCAGTTCCTGGTTCACCAATTAAAATTGGATTGTTTTTGGTCTTTCGAATCAGAATCTGCATCATACGTTGCACCTCTTCATCTCGACCAATAACAGGGTCTAACTCTCCATCAAGAGCTCTCTTATTTAGGTCAATACCATACTGTTCTAACGCTTCTAATGCCTCATCTGCACTTTGAGACTCAATGCTCTTTCCACCACGAATAGCCTCTAGCGTCTTTTTAAGCTCTGTTAAATCAACATATTTTCCTAGAGTCTCTTTTATAAACTCTTCATCAATATTAGCAATAATCCATGCATCAACAGCAAGATATTGGTCACCATTGGCTGTCATTACCCCTTCTGCTTTTTGTAATGAAGCTACCATCTTTTGAGAGAGACGAATATTCTCTTTAGTTACAGTAGATACTTTTGGTAATTTATTGACAAGACTCTTCACCTCTAGTTCAAGAGCAGCCTTATCTGTATTCATTTTATTCAGTGCTTGATGTAACAATGAATTAGTATTAGTTAACAAACCCCACAACACATGCAGTGGGTCTACCTCTTGATTTTTATTATGGAGTGCTAATGAAACAGATGACTCTATTGCTGCAGTCATCTGATTGGTCAATTTTTCTAAAATACTCATATTGTTTTCCTTCTATTACTATTTTTATTTTTCTGATTGCCATTCTAGTATAATTTTATAGAAAGAAATGCCACTTTAGTACCAAACTGTAGCTTTTTAGCCTATAATCTCATTAGACTTTTATCAATTTACGATAAAATATAACTCTTAAAAAACGATGGGATAAATAATAACTAGATGATAATTAAAAACAAAAAAGCAATCTTATTAGGCTTTATATCAACCATAACTGCCTCAATCATTCTTACAACAAGCTCTGCACAAGCTAATAGTTACGAAACACAAAACAGAAAAAATTCTAAACTAGAAGCTTATATAAAATTTACAAATATAGTACAGATTATTGAGGAACAATATGTAGATGATCTTAATGCATCAGATATTATAAATAAAGCACTTAAAGGGTTACTTTCAAACCTTGATGCACACTCCTCCTTTATGGATGCAAAAGAGACCAAAGAGTTACAAGTTCAAACTCATGGTGAATTTGGTGGATTAGGAATTACTGTCGGAATGAAAGATGGAGCATTAACTGTTATTGCACCACTTGAGGGAACACCTGCCGATAGAGCTGGTATTAAAGCTGGTGATATTATTTTAAAAATTAATGACCAAGCAACTATCGGAATGACTATTGATAAAGCAGTCTCACTCATGCGTGGAAAACCTAAAACAGAGATTACCTTAACCATTGTTAGAAAAGATGAGCCTCATCCTTTAAAAATTAAAATTATTAGAGATATTATAGAGATACAATCTGTTTATGCAAAAACTATTGGTGATGATATTCTCTATCTACGAATTACCTCTTTTGACCAAAAAGTAGTACAGAGTATGAAAAAAGCTATTAGAAAACATCCTAATACCAAAGGGATTATTATTGATTTAAGAAATAATCCAGGTGGTCTTCTTAATCAAGCTATTGGTACTGTTGATATGTTTGTAGATAGTGGTCCAATTGTTAGTCAAAAAGGAAAAATTCCTTCTGAAAACTTAGTCTATAATGCAACAGCTCCAAATACCGATACCCAAACTCCAATAGTAGTATTAGTCAATGGTGGTTCTGCCTCTGCATCAGAGATTGTTTCAGGTGCATTACAAGACCATAAACGTGCTGTGGTTGTAGGTGAGAAAACTTTTGGTAAAGGTTCAGTACAAGTGGTGATGCCTGTCAATGAAGATGAAGCTCTACGTTTAACTATTGCTCGTTACTATCTACCAAGTGGGAGAACCATTCAAGCTGTTGGTGTAACTCCAGATGTTGAGGTCTCTTATGGAGAGATTAAAAAGGCTGAAGAGGGAATCTCTATAAAAGAGAAAGATTTACGAAAACATCTTGAGAGTGAACTTCAAAAAGTAGATGGTAAAAAAGTTAAAAAAGATGAACATAAAGATAAAACAGTCATAACTGAGGAGCAAATCTATAAAGATTCTCAGTTAAAATCAGCTATTGACATTCTTAAAGCTTTGATGATTACAAAAAATAAGTAAACTAAGGACATATAGACAATGAAAAAAACAGCACTGCTTTATGAAGGTAAAGCAAAAAAAATTTGGAATACAGAAGATGAAACTCTTTTGATTTCAGAGTTTAAAGATGACTTAACTGCATTTAATGGAGAGAAAAAATCCTCAGAAGAGGGTAAAGGTGCCTTAAATAACAAAATTTCAACTGAACTTTTTAAGATTCTTAATGAAAAAGGTATTCCAACACACTTTGTTAAGATGTTAGATGATAACAACATGTTACATAAGAGATGTGATGTTATTTTGATTGAAGTAATTGTAAGAAACATCGCTACAGGAAGTTTAAGTCGTAACCTTGGTATAGAAGATGGAAAAGTACTTCCATTTACTTTAGTCGAGTTTGACTATAAAAATGATGAACTAGGTGACCCTAAACTTAACGACCAACACTGCCTTATTTTAGAGTTAGTTAAGAACAGTGAAGAGCTTGACTACATTCGTTTTATGGCAAGAAGAGTAAACACTATTATGCAAGAGTTTTTTGCAGACAAAGGTTTAACTGTTGTAGACTTCAAACTTGAATTTGGTCGAGATATTCATGGAAATATTATCTTAATTGACGAGCTTAGTCCTGATAACTTTAGATTTTGGGACAAAGAGACAGGTGAAAGCATGGACAAAGACCGATTTAGAAAAGGTCAAGGTGGACTCAAGGTTGCTTATGAAGAGGTTCTAAACAGAATCTTAGGAAATAAATAGCAAAATTACACGTAGGGGCGACCTCCGTGTCTGCCCTATATAATAAATTAGGAAAAAAAATGACTGCAATTGTAAACATATTTTTAAAACAAGGTGTACTTGACCCACAAGGAAAAGCGATTCACCATGCACTCGATGCCATGAACTTTGAAGGTGTTGAAGATGTTAGAATGGGGAAACAGATTGTTTTAAAACTCTCTACTAACAACAAAGAAGAGGCACAAAAAGAGGTTGAGAAGATGGCTGAAGAGATTTTGGCAAATACCGTTATTGAAGATTATACTATCGAGTTAATATAATGAAACACGTTGCAATTTTACAATTTCCAGGAACCAACTGTGACTTAGATACTAAGTATGCATTTGAAAAACTTGGGTGTACCACTTCAATTGTATGGCACAAAGAGAGAGAACTCCCTTCAAATGCTGACCTAGTTGTTGTTCCTGGTGGATTCTCTTATGGTGACTACCTACGCTCTGGAGCAATTGCTAAATTTTCTCCAATTATGAGTGCTGTTGAAGAGTTTGCTAACAATGGTGGAAAAGTTTTAGGTATCTGTAACGGCTTTCAAATCTTAACAGAAGTAGGACTTCTTCCTGGTGCTTTGAAACGAAATATTGGGCTACACTTTATCTCTAAATTTCAAACTATGAAAGTAGTTAATAACACCAATGACTTTTTACAAAAATGTGATAAAGATGAAGTCTTAAATATTCCTATAGCTCATGCTGATGGAAACTACTATATAGATGAAGAGTCATTTAAGGAGTTAGAATCTAATGAACAGATTTTATTGCGTTACTCTAATGAAAAGGGTGAACCTGTAGTTGTTAACGGTTCGGTTACTTCTATTGCTGGGGTTTGTAATAAAAATAAAAATGTATTTGGACTTATGCCTCACCCTGAACGTGCTTTAGAGACTATTCTCGGCTCTACAGATGGCATAAAAATGCTAGAGGGACTTATAGCTTAATGAGAAACATATACTCATATACCTTACTTCTAATTATATCTCTTCTACTATTTTCAGTCAATCTTATGGCTGAAAATATCAACTATAGTTATGTTCCTAAAAAAGTATATGAAAAACAAGTTTTTCCTATTAGTTTTTTAACAAATGTTCAAGACTCTAAAAAGATAAAGTTTGAATTTTATGGAGATAAAAAACCTGTACTAGATGAACCTGTTATTATTAAAAATGGTTCTAAGGTTTTCTACACTTTCTATTTTAAAGCTTCAGGAAGGCTCTTCTATATTCCTAAAATAGTAGTAACTATCAATGGTAAAAAAGAGAAACTTTCAGGAGTTAAGATACCTGTTAAAAAACTTCCTAAAAGTAAAAACTTTTCAGGAGTCATCGCCTCTGGACTCAAGATTAAAAATCACCAAGTCTCTGTCTATGATGAAAAGACCAATCTTATTGCTCTCTCTCTTGAAGCTCATGATGCAAACTTAGAAGATATCTACATTCCCTCTGCACTTAAAGATGGTACAGAGAATGCAAAAAGAGAAGGCTCTAAAATGGAGATAAACTACTATATTGTTTTACCTGCTGAAGATGGAGTTCTGACCTTTACCTATTTTGATACTATTAAAGAGAGTTTTGTAGAGAAAACCATTCCTATTATTATGCAAGATGCTTCAGTCGCTGCCCAAACAGACCTTAACCCAAAAGATGATAGTTTTGAGACTTTAAAAAAGTATATACTTATTGGACTCTCTATTCTCTTTGTAATTCTATTTTTATGGAAAAGAGACTTTTTCTATTTGGTAATGGCAGTTATCTCATCAGCTGTACTTTTAACTTTTTATACCCCTTTAGCTACTGTTTGTGTTAAAGAGGGGTCGCCTCTTTATATTATACCTACATCAAACAGTACAACAAGTATTCATATTGATAAAAGATACAAAACAACCAAACTTGCAGAACGAAATGATTTTGTAAAAATAGAGTATATAAATGGAACCATAGGATGGATAAAGCATGAAGACCTTTGCGACAATTAGATTTTATTATGGTTCGGCTGTTATCTCATTTATAGCAGCTGGAATCATGGTTCCACTGCTAATAGTTTCACCAAAAAGTCGTTCTTGGATT
>JALVEV010000163.1 GCA_027030605.1 Campylobacteraceae bacterium
GATTGTAGAGCTTTATCATTTCTCTTTAAAAGAAAAAAACCAAAAAGTAGAAAATATTATAGATATTTTTGGTGGCTCTTTAGATGGTTATATCTTAAAAAAGTATAACAGTGATATTTTTGAACACATACTTGACGGTGGATACCCTGAAATGCTTAAAATAGATAGCCAAAAAGCCAAGTATCTTTGGTTTAGCTCCTACATACGAACGTATATAGAGTCTGATGCTAGAGAGTTAGCAAATATACGGAATCTTGATAAATTTATCAAAATGTATCGACTCTGTATGATTCGTAGTGGCAATATGTTTAATAAAAATGAGCTACAAAAAGAGGTAGGGTTGGACAATCGAACATTTGATAGCTATTTTGCTGTCATGGAGCATACCTATCAGATACAAAAGCTTCAACCCTTTTTTAAAAATCAACTCAAAAGGCTGATAAAAACGCCAAAGATATATGCTACCGATACAGGAGTTTTAAACCATCTTTTACAGATAAACTCTAAAGATGAGCTTGAAAAATCGCATTATAAAGGCGATATAGTAGAAACATTTATCTATGATGAACTACTCAAAGCCAATAGCTCTGCTTCTAAAAAAGTCGGACTCTTCTACTACCGAACAATCGATAAAAAAGAGATAGATTTTATTTTAGATTATGGTCAAAAGATAGTAGCCATAGAGATAAAAGCTTCTAAGTCTGTCTCTAAGAGTGACTTTAAGCACATTTACCATTTACAAAAAGAGACCTCTGAACTTTTTGATAAGGGTATTGTTCTTTATAGGGGAGATACTTTTTTGAAGTTAGATGACAATATGTATGCTGTACCTTTTGGGTTTTTGGGGTAAGAACCTAATTTTAGCTTACATATAAAATTTCATTTAAACCTAATTATCGTTTTGATATTATAATAATCTAAAAACGATAAAAGGTTAAAATATGTTTGTCAACCGTCAAGAAGAGTTAAAATTATTAGAAGAGGAGTACACAAACAGTGATTTTAGATTTACTGTAATGTATGGACGACGACGAGTAGGCAAGACAACACTGCTTAAGGAGTATATCTCCTCTAAACCCTACATCTACTTTTTAGTAACACTTGAATCACTACCCACCGTTATAGAACGATTTAAAAATCTAGTGGCTGATTTTTTAGAAGATGAGTTTCTTAGAGAGATTGAGTTAAAAAGTTTTGAACAGATTTTTTCCTATTTAGCCAAGCAGAACCTCTCTAAAAAAGTGGTGGTAGTTATTGATGAGTTTCAGTATCTTGGAAAGCTTGATAAATCTATTCCCTCTCAGTTTCAATATATTGTTGATGAGATACTCAAAAGTAAAAACATCCATTTAATTCTTTGTGGTTCGATTATCTCTATGATGTATGAGCAGACACTCTCTTACAGTTCACCTCTTTATGGACGGCGAACGAGTAGTATTAAACTTGATGCTTTGAGTTTTAAGTATCTCTCTGCTTTTTTCCCTACTAAGAGTGAGATTGAGCTAATTGAACTCTATACTGTTTTATATGGTGTTCCTAAGTATCTGGAGCTGTTTAAAGATAGTGGTGATATTTTTGAAGCTATAGAGAGAAATATTTTAGATAAAAACGCTTTTCTATATGAAGAGCCTAGATTTATTTTACAAAATGAGGTCAATGAACCGATGACCTATTTTACAATCTTAGAGACTATTGCTAATGGAGAGCATAAGTTAGGCAATATCGCAGGGAAGTTAAATAAAAATGTGCAAAACATCACTTCATTTATAAGTAAACTGATTGAGCTAGAGGTTATCTACAAAGAAGTTCCCATTACTGAAAAACTTCCTAACAAAAGCAAAAAAGGACTCTACTTTATTAAAGATAACTTTTTTAGGTTTTGGTTCTCTTATGTTCTACCCTACAGAAGTCAGTTAGAGTTGGGTAATAGTAACTATGCTATGGTTAAAATAAAAGAGAATTTTTCAGGCTTTGTAGCAAAGGTTTATGAAGATTTATCGGTAGAGTATGTACTTAAAAACTATCCTCTTTTAAAGGCTGGTCGTTGGTGGAGCAAAGATGAAGAGATAGATATAGTAGGTGTGGGTGAAGAGTTTCTCTTAGTTGGTGAGTGCAAATACTCAAATAAAAAAGTAGGTGTAGATATACTTGAAGAGTTGGAGAGAAAAAGTAAGAAGATAGAGTTAAAGCTACCTATTAAGCACTATCTTCTTTTTTCTAAAAGTGGGTTTACTGAGGATTTGTTAGAGATTGAAAAGAGTCGAGATGATGTTGTTTTGGTAGAGAGTTTTAATTCAACATCTCGTATAATAAAAATGTAGTAATAAGGGGTCGATAAATCGCCCCTCTAATAAACAAACCCAAATAACCAAAGAGGAATTTTATTACCTTTTCCATGTTCTATCTCATCTGCTACCACAAAAGAGTTAGGCAAATCTTTTATCTGCTTAAATGATTTATTTTTACCTCCTATTTCAACTCTATATTTTTCATTAATGGTGAAATCACCATGTTTAGAGATATTTAGCTTACTTCTTTGTGAAACTTGATTAGCAAAAAAGGTCTCTCTGATTGTCCCTTTTTTAGCATTTTGACAATAGGCATGTAGTAGATTGGTATTGTTCAGATATATTTTTGCAGGTACAGATATTTTTTTGATACCTTTTATCGGTTCATCTATAAGTAACAACATCTGAC
>JALVEV010000164.1 GCA_027030605.1 Campylobacteraceae bacterium
TGTCTTAAGCCCATCTTCAATGCTCTTAACCACCATCTTATCAAGCACATCACCACTTGCTCCAATGTATGCACCAGAGATAACTATCTCATCAAGTTGAGAGGGGGGAAAAATCTCTTTTGGAATACTTTTATAAGCAAAGATAGACATCACAATCATCAAAACCATCACTAAGTGGTTCAGAACAGGACGGTCAATAGCAAATTCAAGAAATTTTCTAATCATTCAACTCTACTCTTAATTATTTAGATTTTCACGAACATTAATCACTTCAAGCCTATTCTTAATAAGTATCTGCTCCTCTTCTAGAGTCGTTTTTATCTTCTTTAAATGAGCTAAAGAGCGACTTTTGTAGTAGATGTGATTATCTAAGTATATATTTGGAATAGTTAAAAGCAATACTAAAGCTGTTAATGAAATGGTAATAAGTATCATTCCCATGGTTACACCATTCTCTTCTTTAATTTTTGGTTTCATTTTGCCTCCTTAAATATAAAAGTTCTAAGTTTAGCTGAACGTGACCTAGCATTTATCTTTAGCTCCTCTTTGGTTGCCACTATCGGTTTTCGTGTCAACATCTTACCCAACTCACTGTTTTTTCCACAGGTACAACGCATTACTTGTGGGTCACAGATGCACTTGGTCGCCCACTTTTTATAACGGTTTTTGACCAATCTGTCCTCTAAAGAGTGAAAGGTAATAAGTGAGACAATAGCCCCGTTTAACTCACCCTTTTTAAACTTGGCTTCAAGTACATCTAAAAGAGCTTCTATCTCACCTAACTCATTGTTAACCTCTATACGAATCCCTTGAAAAGAGAGGGTTGCAGGGTGTATCTTTCCTCCACGAGGAATAACAGTAGAGATAATATCGGAAAGCTCCTTTCCACTCTCTATCGGCTTTTTAGCTCGTGCTTGGACAATGGCAGAGGCAACTTTTTTGTAGGAGCGAACCTCTCCATAGTGGTTTAAAATATACTCTAACTTCTCTTGTGGGTACTCATTGACCACCTCATAGGCTGAAAGCTCTGCTGTTGAGTCCATTCGCATATCTAAGGTTTCACTCTCAAATGAAAACCCACGCTCCATCTTGTCTAGTTGCAATGAAGAGACCCCAAAGTCGGCTAACAGACCAGTAATAGGTGACTCCTTTAGAGTTGGTAAGGTATTGGCAAATGTTCCCTTATAGAGTATGGAGCGTTTTGAAAAAGGCTCTAATCTCTCTTTAGAAAATGCCAAAGCCTCATTATCTCTGTCTATTCCAATATGTTTTATCTGCTCATAACGCTTTAACATCGCTTCACTATGTCCTGCATACCCAAGTGTACAGTCCACAAAATAGCCCTCTTTTATATTAGAAAATCCATCAAGGACTTCATCTAGTAGCACAGGAATATGAGGTATATTATTCATTAACTCTTCTTTTTACTTTTTTGATATAATAACAAAAATTATCATCTATTAGGATTAGATTCACATGGACGCTCACTTACTTAAAGAACTTCAACACATCTCTCACTCCATGTTTTCCAAAAACTACTTTGGCGTTTTCCATGGTTCAATCTCTGCAAAAGTTGATTTAAGTGCCTTTGTGATTAACAAAAAAGAGGTTATTTTAGATGAAGTGACAGAGAATGGCTTTATTCGTCTTACTTGTAACACACGAAAAGATTACCGTTGGAAAGAGGCTTCTCCTGACAGTGAGATTCACTCAGAAATCTACAAAACCTTACCCAGTGCCAAATATATCTCCTACACCATGCCACCCTATGCCACTGCCTACTCATTTGACCACTCTTTGGTTATTCCAAAAGATTACTACGGCTACACCATCTTAAAAGAGGTTCATGTCTACGACCCACAAAACTTTAACGATTGGGAAGAGAGAGCCCCTTATGAAATAGCTCAATATTTTCAACAAAATAGAAACCACCTACTACTCATAAGAGGATTTGGGCTTATCTCTTACGACCGAGACTTGACCGAAATGGTTAAAAAAGTTGCTATTTTAGAGAACTCTTGTCGGCTGTTAACCATTAACAATATGAATAGTTAGATTAATTTGTAACACTCTTACTCTTGTTTTTATTGGTGCTATGACAATAGCACCCTACTCTTGACCTAGGTCAAGATTTTAAATTTTATTTTAACTATAATCGTAGAATTTACCTCTATTAAGGGAATAGAATGATAATCAACTACCCGACTTTTTTCAAAACACGTCCGACTATAAAACTTCAAGACCCATTACAAAAGTTTTTAGGAACTTTTCAAGATGGTATTGTGGAGTTTACCTACCTTGAGATTGCTAAAAATGCAGGTCACTCCTGTCCTGATGTTACTGGGGCTTACCTTATGACACTTCGAGCTTTAAAAGCACTCTATAAAGATGAACTACCTATTAGAGGAGAGATTGAGGTATCGTTCAATAAAGAGTATACTGATGATATCACCTCTGTTATGGCAGATGTAGCCAGTCATATTACTGGGGCAACGCTACAGCTTGGATTTAGAGGAGTAGAGGGAAAATACAATCGAATAAATCTACTAAAATTTAATGAAGAGTTTGAAGGAAACATACGCTTTAAAAGAGTTGACAATGGAAAAGAGGTAATTGCTGTGTATGACTTAAGCACCATTCCCATTGACCCAAAACAAGATATGCTTATGAGTAAAGTTCTTAGTGGTGAGGCAACA
>JALVEV010000165.1 GCA_027030605.1 Campylobacteraceae bacterium
TATTATAACAAATTTTAATCCATTATACTACCAAATTCATCTTTTACAAAAAATGCACCTAAAAGAGAGGTAAACACAATCATTAAAACTATACTTGTTCCTCCAAAAGAGTCTAATGCAACAGTAGTCACCTTCTCACTCTCTTTCGTTGTACTATTTACAACTTGAGAACTAACTGATGCAACATCACTCTTTGATACATAATAAATATTATCTGAAAAAAGCATCGTTTGAAAAAGAATTAACACCCCAAAAACTTTTAGTAGAATCACTCTATTTAATAATTTTTTCATATACCTACCCTAACTATATATTTGTATACCAAATTATAATTAATATAAAATATTTTTTTTATTAATATAGTTAAAGTTTTATTTAATTTTAATCTTTGTGAACTTTCTATTCATCTAGATTACCAAGTAGTGTATATTAGACTATAAAATTAAACATAGTTACATCTTTTTTAACGATACTTATCCCAAAAGAACTCACCCTCTTGTAGTGCTTCAGAGAGACCTTTTGATTTTTTAAGCCCTAAATACTCTTTTGCATCATTGAGTTTATAGTAGTAACGTAGAGTATTTAACTTTTTACCATTGACCCAAGAGGAGACAACAATGTGGTCATCTTTATTAGCTTCTAATTTAGAAAATGCTCCATCACGTGTAAAGGCATTGGTATACATATAGAGTCTATCTCCATCTACTAAATAGTTTGCTTTCGTCATTTTCATATCACCAATAATAGGCTGATAGGTCACCTCATCATTTTTAAAAGAGATTTTTATAAGTAAGTTAGGGTTACTCCCATCTCCTTTATAGGCTAAATAATAGGAGTGACCACTTAACATCTGTTTATTAAACTGTTTATACTGCTTAATCTCTACCTTTCCAAAGTCGTCTTCATTAACAACAGCAGGAACAATTGTTGTCGTTGAGACTACGGGTACACTATTTTGATACTCTTGTAGTCGTGGTATTTCAGGTAAAATATTATCTTCTGGAGAGATAGCAACATTCTGATATTGAGGTACTCTTTTGGGTAGAGTCTGATAATGTTTTGGTACAAAATATCTACGAGTAGGTGGAGTATGAGCTTTATAAATCCGTTTTGGTTTAGAGGCTGTTTTAGTGTAATTTCGAACAATTGGATAGCTTAACATTGATGAAGAGTGCATAATATGAGCATCTGGAAAATAACGTTTATAACTTGATACTTTTGAATAGAGTGCTTTTTTATTAGAGGTATAGTAAGCAAATGGAATATACCATCCATTTTTATGAACAATAATCACATGAGAACGTAAAGAGAAAGGAAGTTTTTGAATATTTTTCTTTAAAGCTACTATATTTTTAAAACTTCCAAACTTAATAAAATATTTTTGTCCATTTGCTTGAGCAAAACTAAGTAATAATAACATACTAATTAACAATCTAATCATGATATATCCTTTTCTAATACAATTATTTTTATACATTATATCATAGGCGATATCATTTTTTTAACCTCTATAAAAGTATTTAGAGTGAAAAATAGAATATTGTGGCTTTATTGTAAAATTAGGTTATAAAATTGAAAAAGTTGTTCCCAAGGAAAGGGAACAAGAGAAGTAAATTAACTTCTAGGGTCAACCAGATACCCAGCAATAGCACTAGCAGCAGCTACAGCTGAATTTGCTAAATAGATTTCAGAGGTTCTAGCCCCCATACGACCAACAAAGTTACGGTTAGTTGTAGCAACACAACGCTCACCATCACCTAAAATCCCCATATAACCACCCAAACAAGCTCCACAAGTTGGGTTAGATACTACAGCACCAGCCTCAATAAGTGTATCAATAATACCCTCTTTTTGAGCTTGAAGTAAAATCTTTTGTGTAGCAGGGGTAACAATCATTCTTGTATGTCTCGCTACACGTTTACCCTTAACTATCTGTGCAGCTACTCTAAGGTCTTCAAGTCGTCCATTGGTACAGCTTCCAATCATCACTTGATCAATCTTTATATTATCTGCTACAGCTTGTTCCATTGGTTTACCATTGCTTGGTAAGAATGGGTAGGCAATAACAGGTGAGAGGTTGGCTACATCTATTTTTATAACTTGACAATACTCTGCATCTTCATCTGAGTAGTAAATTTTTGGCTCACTTCTAAGTCCTCCATTAGCCTTAGCTCTTTCATCTAAATATTGAGTAGTCACCTCATCAACAGCAAAAATCCCACTCTTTGCCCCAGCTTCAATAACCATATTTGCAATAGAGAATCTATCTGCCATGCTTAGGTATTGAATAGTATCACCTGTAAACTCAATAGCCTTATATAACGCACCATCAACCCCAATCATACGAATAAGCTCTAAGATAATATCTTTACCATAGATATGCTCAGCAGGTTTTCCTGTAAGCTCTACTTTTATGGTCTCTGGCACTTTAAACCAGTTTCCACCTGTTATCATTCCAAATGATATGTCTGTACTTCCCATTCCTGTTGAGAAAGCTCCTAAAGCTCCATGAGTACAAGTATGACTATCTGCCCCAATAATCACGTCTCCTGGAACTACTAAACCCTTTTCAGGAAGTAACGCGTGTTCAATTCCCATATCTTTTTCATCAAAAAAGTATTTCATGTTATGCTTAAGTGCAAAATCACGAGAGATTTTTGCTTGGTTAGCAGAAGCTATCTCTTTTGCAGG
>JALVEV010000166.1 GCA_027030605.1 Campylobacteraceae bacterium
AGTGAATTTGGTCACCAGAAACCAAACGATACGCACCTAAAGAGATACCAATTGCTACCCCTAATGCTACCACAGTTCTTAACATATTTTGCTTTATTCTATCTTCGCTTATCTCTTGTGCCTTTATAGCAATGGCTAAAAGAGCTGGTTCTGCCATAGTAGTTGAGAAACCAATTAAAAAAGCAAAAAGGTAGATAAGAGCATTGTTATTCATACTTGTTAAAGAGAAAGCTATGCTCTCCCCAATAGGGAAAAGCCCCATCTCAAGCCCGACTATAAATGCATAGAGACCCAAGATAACCATAACTATTCCTGTTACAATTTTATGTAGATGAGGAATAGACTTTTTAATAATAGCATACTGAAAAAAGAAAATTACAGCTAAAATGGGAGAGACATCTTTAATAACACCAATTAGTTCTAAAAAGGTATTCCACCATGAAAAGCCTATATGTTCTATAGCTACATTAGTTGTCTCCATAAGCATAGTCACATTTGAACTCTCACCAAAAGAGTAGACAACAATCCCATAAACTTGTACAAATATCATAGGAGTCAAAGAGGCAAAAGCAATCAATCCAAAACCATCAATGGCAGGATTTCGTCCTTTAATACTAGACGACAGTCCAATTCCAAGTGCAGCAACTAAAGGAACTGTTACTGTTGATGTGGTTACTCCTCCACTATCATAGGCTAAACCGATAATCTCTTTAGGAGCAAAAAAAGTTACTGCTACCACTAAAAGATACCCTGAAATAATATAGTACTGAATAGGGTGTCCAAGTAAAATTCGCAAAGTTCCAAGAGCAATAGCAAAACCCACCGAGAGTGCTACAGTCATACGTAACCAAAAGGCATCAACTAAACCATTTGAAATAATAGATGCTTTATCAGCAATTGCAATAAGTGCAGGTTCTGCTACAGTTGTTGAAAAACCAATAGTAAAGGCAAAAAGCAAGAGCCAAAAAACAGACCCTTTTTTAGCAAAATCTATTGCCAAGTTCTCACCAATAGGGAAGATACCCAATTCAAGTCCTCGTATAAAGAGAGCTAATCCCACTGCCACAATGGTTAACCCAACAACAATACCTATCAAATTTTCAGGTACTGTTTTAATAATAAATATCTGAAAAAAGGCTACAACAATAATAATGGGGAGAAGGTCTTTAGAAGAGTTTTTTAAATCTTCTAAAAATATCTTTAAACTATCTTTCATAGATGTTAATATTTAGAGTTCAATACAAGTACCAATACCTGAAGATGTTAAGATTTCTAACAATATAGAGTGTTCAACACGACCATCTATAATATGTGCTTTCTTTACACCTCCACGCAACGCTTCTATACAAGCATCAACTTTTGGAACCATTCCACCATTTATAGTTCCATCTGCTTTGAGTGCTTCTGTCTTTGCAATATCCATAGTTGAGATAAGATTCATCTCTCTGTCTAAAACCCCTGGGGTGTCTGTTAAAAAGAGTACTTTTCTAGCTTTTAATGCAATAGCAACTTGACTTGCAGCCAAATCAGCATTGATATTAAATCCAGGATGACCCAAAGTTGAAGCAGAAGCAATAGGCGCTATCACAGGTACAAAACCCTCTACTAACATCTTATCTACTATCTCAGGGTTAACATTTTGAATATTTCCAGTGTAACCAAAATTCTCAAAATCTTTAGGAATTGCCTCTAAAAAGTTCGCATCTTTACCAGATATTCCAATGGCAGAGCCACCTTGATTGTTAAGAAGTGAAACAATCTCTTTGTTTATCTCACCACTTAGTACCATCTCTGCAATACGCATTACCTCTTTAGTTGTTACTCTTTGACCATCTACAAACTTAGTCTCAACTCCCAAATCATTTAACAAATCGGTTATACTCTTACCACCACCATGTACAATAACTGGTTTCATTCCAACAGTATGTAGTAACACTATATCTTGTGCAAATTGAATCTTTAACTCATCAGATGTTTGAGCAGAGCCACCATATTTTATGACTATCTTCTCATTTCTAAACTTTTTAATGTAGGGTAATGCATCTAAAAGGGTCTTTACAACCTCTATTTTACTTTTCATTTTTTATGTACCTATCTATCTTTTCTAAAATTTCATTTTTAATCTCTAATTCTAACTGCATCACTGAAAGAGGTAACTTAAATCCTTGCATTTTTACCTCATCTTTTTGAGTAACTAAAAGAGAAGTAGCATCGACCTCTAGCATCTTCTTTTTTAACTCTTTTTCATTAAAAAAAGCATGGTCTTCAAGATAGTACTCACCTACTATACCTTTAGGTAAAAAAGGTTTTAGACGTTGAGGATTTGAGATTGCAGTTGCTAAGAGCATCTTTTTAGTAATATTTTCTACTGTAACAACTCTTTTAAAATCTATCTCTTCATAAAGAGATAAATCAGCAAATCTTTTCATAAAGAAAAACTCACGAAAAGGACCAGCTGGAAAAGGCATATAGTTTTTAATAGTTTGAGGAAAAAGTAAAATTTCATACTTTTTAATATCTACTCTATTGAACCCATCATCTAAAATGATGACTTCTGCACCCTTTTCTATAGCTTTTTCAATAGCAATATGACGATTTTCAGAGACAATAACAGAAGCATTTGGTAGAGATTTTGCCATCAACATTGGCTCATCTCCTGAACTCTTTACATCAGTTAAAATCTCTC
>JALVEV010000167.1 GCA_027030605.1 Campylobacteraceae bacterium
CTACTCAATGAAGCCTATGAGAAGATAACTAATGATGAGCATATCCATTTTATAGCCAAAGCAAAGAGAAAACACTTAAGCTCCCTTTTAGAGGTAGAGGAACAGTCGTTCACCTATCAATGGAGACTCTACCAACAGCTAAAAGCCAATATAACAGTAGCTCAAGAGAAGTATAGCTCTAACCAAAAGCCAACCAAAACCGATAAAAGTTTAGCTTTTGCTCTAAAAAATAGCAACTCAAAACTCCTTTGGGATATTGCTCTAGCCTATAACCATAGTCAAGATGATTTTGTTAGTAGCAGACTAAACATAGGTTACAACTTTCACCCTTTTCAAGTCACATTAAACAGTAAATACCACAACAAAAGTGAGCTAACCCCTCTTTTAGCACGAGAGGGAATGGAGAACGCATTAGGAGTAAATCTTCTAATCACCATTAACCAAAGAGTAAGCCTTGGGTTCTTACACCAAAAGAGCCACTACTTTAGACAAAATGGAGAGTTCTTAGGAGAGGGAGAGAGTACACAACTTAGTGCTAAATACATCTTACGTCTAGGCTACCCTGATATTCGTTTCAACAGCTATCTCTCACACAGCACCTTTACACCAACCATTGCCGAAGATTTTTCGGAGTTTGGACTCTCTGCTAGTGTGGGAACCTCTAGGCAAAACAGCTTTAACCATGGGTGGAAACCTTTTGGAACAGTTGGTCTAGCTATTAATGAGCACTACAATTTAGGTGCTTCTGTTTCACTAGGAATCTCTAAGATTGTTGAGGGGAAAGACTCTTTAGATATACTACTGAACTATAGCAATGGCATTGGAGTTGTCTCTGAGCCTCTTTATGGGGTTAATCTTCGCTATAGGTTTTAGAGTATATGATACGAAAAAAGTGAGTCCCTTATGAGAAAAGAAGCAACCCCCTACAAAAGCGTTTTAACCATTGCAGGTTCCGACTCAAGTGGTGGAGCAGGTATTCAGGCTGACATTAAAACCATCTCTGCCAATGGTGCTTATGGTGCATCGGTTATAACAGCCTCAACCGCCCAAAATACCCAAGGGGTAAGAGATGTTCACCCCATTCCTGTACCTCATATTGTCCAACAGTTAGAGGCTGTCTTAGATGACATTGAGTTTGGTGCTGTCAAGATTGGAATGTTACACTCTAGCGAAGTCGTAGAGGCTGTAAAAGAGACTCTAGCTAAATATAAAATCAAAAAGATTATCTTAGACCCTGTTATGATAGCCTCATCAGGCGATGCCCTACTCAATCAAAATGCTATAGAGAGTCTAAAAGCATTTCTACCCTCTGTATTGCTAATGACTCCAAATACTCCAGAGGCTGAACTACTTTTGGAAAAGTCTATAGAGTTAAAAAATGTAAAAAGTTCAGCTAGAGAGTTAGGAGAAAAGTACAAAACCTCTGTCTTGCTAAAGGGTGGTCACCTAGAGTTTACAGACCTTATGACCGATACCCTCTACAACTACAAAACCAAAAAGATAACTACCATTCAAAACCAAGCTGTAGATACCATCAACACCCATGGAACAGGGTGTAGTTTATCATCAGCCATTGCAACCTATATTGCTTTAGGAGAGAGTTTAGAGGAGGCAACCATCAAAGCGTGTAGCTACCTTAATCAAGCTCTTATTGATGGGAAAGATAAGTACTTAGGTAAAGGACATGGTGCTGTAAACCATTTTGGAATTTGACAAATCAGAAAATTTTAACTACACTTTCATACTACAAATAAAACTTTAAGGAGCAAAATATGAAAATACTATTACCTATTCAAACTACAAACAGACTCCTTAGGGTTTGGCTTTAGCCTACTTCTTACTTTTCCTAGATAACTACTATTATCATTTTTTTCACATTCGTAGGGTGTAGTCCCCCGACTACACCATCAAAACATAAGCATATATTCCACAGGAACCATTATGAACATGAACTACAAACTAAACAGCATTGTCCCATGGGGCAGAAACTTAGAGGAGTACAAAACAATGTTCTCTCTAAGCAAACAAGATTTACAAAAAAAGATACTAGGTTGTGGCGATGGTCCATCCTCTTTTAATGCAGAATTAACAGCACTTGGAGGAGATGTTACCTCCATCGACCCAATTTACGAGTTTACAAAAGAGCAACTCACTAAACGTATAGATGAAGTAGCCGTCGAGGTGATGGGTATGGTACGCCAATACAGTAGCAATTTTGTATGGAAAAACATTAAAAGCCCTGAGGAGTTAGAGAGAGTACGTATGTCGGCTATGAGAGCTTTTTTAGCAGACTATCAACAGGGCTTAGAGCAGAAACGTTACCGTTTTGAAATACTTCCGAACTTATCTTTTGAAAATAAACGTTTTGATTTGGCATTAAGCTCTCATTTTCTCTTTTTATATAGTGAACATTTGGACTTTGAGTTTCATTTAAACGCTATTTTAGAGATGTTACGTGTGGCAGAGGAGGTGAGAATTTTTCCTTTGATGACGTTAAACAATATCTACTCTCCACATCTTGATAAGGTACGAGAGGTATTGGCTGAAAGAGGTTATAAGAGCGAGATTATTAAAACAGAGTATGAATTTCAGCAAGGAGGAGATGAGATGTTAAAGGTGAGTTTATGCAAAAATATTTAGAAGCAACAGAGATTATAGATTACCACGACCCAAAAGTAAAAGCC
>JALVEV010000168.1 GCA_027030605.1 Campylobacteraceae bacterium
CATAGAGTCGTATGAGATAGATTTAGAGTTCTTTAAACAGATAGGAGCTTCTGCTCTAATTGACAACTCTTTAGAGGTTCCAACAGGTGGCATAGAGGAGGGAATACCCATTACCTATGTACCCTTTAGAAATGGTATCTTTATCTCTATTGCTACAGCTATTGCAGAAAAGCATGGAGCAGAGGCACTCTACATTGGTGTAGTAGAGGAGGACAGCTCTGGTTACCCTGACTGTCGAGACACCTACATAAAAAGCATGGAGCAGTCCATAAACTTAGGAACAAAAGATGAAACAAAACTAGCAATAAAGATGCCTTTGGTTCACATGAAAAAGTCAGAGATAGTCTCTAAAGCCATAGAGTTAGGTGTTTCACTAGAGGATACTTGGTCGTGTTATAAAAATGAAGATAGAGCCTGTGGTGTTTGTGACTCTTGCCGTTTGCGTTTGCATGGGTTTAAGGTTGCTGGGGTTCGTGACCCTTTGGAGTATGAGTAGGTATAGATTATTGGTTTACGACAACCTATCCCGAAAATCCTTATACCCAAACTCTTTAACAACCTCTACAGAGCCATCTAGTCTCTTAATAGCAATGCTAGGTAGAGGAACACCATTAAAGGTAGTTGCTTTTACCATGGTGTAGTGCATTTGGTCTTCAAAAATGAGTTTATCGCCAATCTCTAAGGGTTTGTCAAACGAGTAGTCACCCATAACATCTCCTGCTAGACAGGTGTTTCCTGCGATTCTGTAGGTGTAGGGTTTCTCTCCTGCTTCACCACTTCCTCTAATATCGGCACGATAGGGCATAATAATAGTATCTGGCATCTGTGCCTCTGCTGAGGTATCTAAGATAGCAATTTTCATGCCATTGTCTACAATATCTAGTACAGAGGCTACAAGTGTACCTGTCTCCCACCCTACAGCCTCCCCAGGTTCTAGGTAGAGTTGAAGATTTGGGTATTTGGCTTGAAAGTTCTTAAGAAGTTCAATAAGTTTTTCTATGTTATAACCTTTTTTGGTAATGTGATGACCACCACCAAAGTTAACCCACTTTAGTTTAGGTAAGAACTCTCCAAACTTCTCCTCAAAAGCCTCTAAAACCTTTTCGAGAGCCAAGCTATCTTGTTCACAAAGAGCATGAAAGTGAAGCCCCTCGATACTCTTTCCAATTTCACTTTTAAGTAATCTATCAAAATTAACAATTGTTGTTCCCAATCTCGAATAGAGACCACAAGGGTTATAGAGTTCTACAGGGGCTTCTGAGTACTCAGGATTGACACGAATACCTAAAGATAAGTCAGGGTTAAAACTTTTTGCCAAAGCTCCAAAACGCTTAAATTGAGAAGAGGAGTTAAAGACCAAATGGTTAGAGATAGTTGCTATCTCCTCTATATCCTCCTCTTTAAAGGCAGGGCTGTAGGTGTGTAGCTCTTTTTTAAACTTCTCATGAGACAACTTAGCCTCATGAAGTCCAGAGGCACAACAGCCATCTAAATACTTTGAGACAAGGTTAAAACTTTGCCAAAGGGCGTAACCTTTGAGTGCTAGGAGTATCTTTACTCCTGTTTTCTCTTTTATATGGGCTAGGGTTTTTAGATTTTTTTCTAAGAGGTTTTCTTCTAGTAGCCAGTAGGGGGTTTTCATGGAGGTTTGTCCTATTGATTCATTATTTGTAGGGTGTAGACCCCGTCTACACCGTGTTATGAATATTTGAAATATATTAAAAAATTGAATTTGGTTTTGACGGTGTAGTCGGGGACTACACCCTACGATTATGAAACCGTAACAACTTTGTCAATATTATTAAAAATAGCCTTAACCCTCTCTTGCCAAAGCTCTCCAAACTCTTTTTTCTCTTCAGAAGAGGCAACACCTTGCATAAGTTTACCCATAAGCTCTTGCATTTTTGGGTCTCCTCCAATAGAACTTGGGTCATAGTTTACTGTGACACTTTTACCTGTGTCTAGTCGTTTAAACTCCATTTGAGCAGAGATATCTGCACTAAACTCCATAAGGTTATTTCTAGCAAATTTACCATTTAATCCTTTAAATCCTGAGTGTTCAGTAGCTCCTGTAATCTGTGTAACTACATTGGCAATAACTCCTGCAACACCCTCTAGTGGGTCACTTTTGAAACGTACATGTATATTCCCACGAGTAGGAGTCTCATTTGGGTAGAGCGACTCTAAGGCTTTAACCGTACAGAGGTAAGCACCTGAAACAGTTGGACAAGAGTGTCCTGCTGATTTTACAATGTCTAAGTAGCTAAACTCTACAATTCCATCTTCAAAGGTTCCTAAAAAATCGGAAAGTGGGTCTTGTAATTTAATGGTTGGTGTATTGTCAAAAAAACTTGGGTATTTCACTCTTTTATCCTTTATTGTTTTTGTTTTATAATAGTAATGACATCAGCAGCATGATTAAAAATCTTCTCTACACGCTGTTGCCACAGTACTTCAAACTCTATCTCTTCAGATGATGTTGCCTCACCACTAAGAACTTTACTCATAAGCATATCTTGTTTTGGGTCAATGGGAATGGTGCTTAAGTCATACACAGCAATTACCTCTTTTCCATTGTCAACTCTTTTAAAGCGTATGTTTCCGTCAAACTCTTCATTAAATTTTAGTAGATTTATTCGATTGTATTTTCCCTCTACTCCTCTAAATCCAAGCTGTAGCGTTG
>JALVEV010000169.1 GCA_027030605.1 Campylobacteraceae bacterium
GTTTTACTGCTTGGTTAAAGAGCCTATCTAACTCTTCGGTATACTCTCTCTCATCTTTGATTTTAAGTGGATTTGAGAAGTCAAAGTCCCAATATTGAGTCTTATCTATCTCTTGGGTCTGTAAATCTATCTCAAAGTAGTGTCCAGCCTCTAAGATTTGAATATCTTTATGAAGGGTTTTATTGGTAAAGATATTTTGAAAGGTAAAGTACTCCAAAAGAGCCTCTTTGTCTATCTCTGTTTGATAATCTTTATACTCTAAGATAGATTTAATCTCACTAGCATAAATGAGTGTATTCTCTTTTGTAATATGATAATAGAGAGGCTTAATACCATATCGGTCTCGTACCAAATAGAACCTCTTTTTAAAGTTATCATAGAGTGAAAAGGCAAACATACCATTAAATTTATGTATGCACTCAATCCCCCACTCAATATAGGCATAGATAATCACTTCGGTATCGGTATGACTTTTAAATCTATGTCCTAACGCTTCTAACTCTACTCGTAACTCTTTAAAGTTATAAATCTCACCATTGTAGACCAACCATATATTTTTAGAGAGGTCACTCATGGGCTGATGTCCTGCTCGTGATACATCTAAAATAGAGAGTCGTCTATGTCCCATATAGAGGTCATAGTCATGTAATCGTAGCTCTGTCTGTACAGATTGTGACTCAATTGCAGGTAACATATCTTCAATACTTTTAAATTTATAATCGGTCAAATTATGGTAAAAAGAGACTCCATTACCATGTCTTGTTCCTGTATGAAAGAAGAGGTATCCTGCATCATCTGGTCCACGATGGGCTATTTTGTCTGCCATAGATTTGGCATATTGAGTATCTATTGAGACTCTCTTTAGAGATAATGCTCCTACAATTCCACACATATTAAAGTTAACCTTTTTTTATTCATCTACTGCTCTCCATAAAATTTTTTATTAAATTCATCTCTACTTAAAATCACTGCATTGGGGTAGTATTTTAATAAATCACCTACATCTTTTTTATTAGAAAGTCCCATATAGACAACACCCTCTTCACTAATCATTGGAACTTGCATCACTCTTTTATACCATTTCTTAATATGATTATTGACATTGTCTATAAATCCATGTAGACTAATAGAACCTACAGAGAAGTGCTGTGCATCGACATTGTTATCATTTGATAGTTTTATTAACTTTAGAGAATCCCAACTCTTAAAACCAATGAAATCTTTAGCACTTAATGCTTTTTCTCCCTGCATAAAGTATTGATTATTGTCTAAATCAAAGAGAGTATATTTACCATCTATTTTAACCTCAATTAATACATGTCCATTGTCATAACTGTTTTTTTTATCCATAGTTACAAAATTAACAACTCTGTTTTCTATATTTAATCTATTTAGTAGCGTTGAAACAAATGAAGAGATATCTCCACAAGTTAATGAGAGTTTACTATGAAGTATATTATTGTAGTTAGTTTCAAAACTCTTACCATCATCATTTGTCCCATGAACAACTAACCATGAGAGAGAAGAGAGTAGCGAATATATATTTTTGTTGTAAATAATAACATTATGGGCTACACCTTGCTTAAAATCTACCATATAGTAGAGACCTTCCTGAGTCAAATCATATAGCTCTCCTCCAAACTTATAGATAGTTGGTTTAAAGATAAGCTTATCATTTGAAAAGTGCTTATATTTAGTGCTATTGTTCTCAAGGGGAGTAAGGGTATCACTCTTTTCCTTATTAAAATAGATAACTAAATTTCTAGAATCTATAGGTATATTTTGTTGATATTTTTTAACTCCTATCTCTCCTAAAACTCTTTTAATAGACTGTTTAGCATAAACCATAACTTGATGTTTATCTATAACAGTAGTAAAATAGACTATATTTAAAATAAGTAAAAAAAGAAATGGTCTATTGGTTAAGAGTTTCAAGAACTTCTAACTCCCTTTATGAAAATAGCATGTAAAAATTTATAAAAATAGAGACAATCTGTTAAAAAACCATTCTCTTTATATTTTTCAATATAGCGTTTTTCTGATTCAATTAAAGCTTCAAAGTCATCAGGTCTATCTATATAATAGGGAGGAATTAACCCAGGTTTGTATCTATTTCTCTCTTTAACAAACTCTTCTGGATAGGTTTTTAACATCGTATCACTTAAAGGTCTAAAACCAATTAATTTTAAATCTCCTTTAAACAGATTTATAAGCATAGGTAACTCATCTAACCAATATTTTCTTAAGAATTTACCTACTTTTGTAATACGAAAATCATTTTTTATGGTACCATTGTCATTAAGACCATTTTTCTGAACAACAAAATCTTGAATATATTCAGAATAGGGTTGCATAGTTCTTAATTTGTAAACAAAAATTCTTTTGCCATCTTTCCCTGTACGTGGAAGTTTAATGAGAAAAGAGTATCGTTTATACCCTACCGATTCAATTGTTCTATTTTTAATAATCTTTACAACAGCCTTTTTACCCATCTCAATTAAATTTACAATCTCAAATCCAGAGTAGACAAAATATCCATAGTATAAATGCTTATCTAGTTGTATTTTTAATGTAACCCCATCTCCTGTTTTTAATCCTGAATTAATCTCTTCTAATAACTTGTCAATATTTGATGAACTACAATATATGGTTGAATTCACTAATACTTTCCCCTTTTTTGGTTTTTATCCCGTTATTATACTCATTTTATAAATATATAAATATAATTTTTTTGTATTAAAATATAATTATAAGTGTTATTTTATCAGATAAAATACCTAAATATTATTTTATTATGTTAAAATACATTTTTAGTTTTTTACAAAGGGGAGAGTAATGAAATATATAAAAAGTATTATCTTAGTGCTTTTTTTTATAGGCTGTAGTGGAAAAGAGTATCAACTTTTCGAAAATAAAAATCCTGAACTTATTAGTAGTGTACAAGATATTAACATCAGTTACGAGAGTAAAATTACTGTAGATGATGTTTTAGCAATTGATATCTATAATATGAATCAGAAATCCAATATATTTAAAAAATCAATTACAACAGAGACAACAAATAGTCAAAATAATGAGTATATTGTATCAGAAGAGGGAACAATATACCTTCCTTTACTCCACGAGGTATCTGTGGTAGGCTATACGGCAAAAAATCTAAGTAAACATATAACAGAGCAATATAAAAAATACTTAAAACAACCCTATGTTAAAGTAGCTATTAAAAACCATAAAGTATTTGTACTTGGAGAGGTAAAAAAAGAGGGTTCAGTACCACTAAAAGGAAATCGTATCTCTGTTATTGAAGCGATTGCTAACTCAGGAGGTCTAACTGACTATGCAGCAAGAAATAAAATTAGAGTTATCTCTAAAGAGGCAGGAAAATATAAAATGAGAACACTTGATATGAGTAAATTAAGCACCTTAAATATTGATAATTTAATGTTGAGAAATAATAGTATTGTCTATGTGCAACCAAGAGATGGTAAAGCAACAAGCGTTGCTATTCGAGACTATATGCCAATTTTACAAGCTATCTCTAGTATTGCAACAACGCTTTTAGCATTTGATTATATTTCAGTTAATAATGGGATTAAATAATGAGAGAAGAGACAAATGAATTAGATATAAAAGATGTACTTCTAGGAATTAGAAAAAGAATTGGTACACTCTTTTTTATTATAGGAGTGACACTTTTTGTAACAGTTTTAATACTCTATTTTACTAAACCTATCTATCACTCTAGTGTTATTATCAATTTAGATAAACAAGATAACGGTAAACTACAAAAAGTACTACCTGGTGGATTATATGTAGAGAAGAGTGATCAAAGCCAATTAGAACTAGCAAAAGTAACCATACGGTCACCAGAGTTTCTTCAAACAATTTTAAATAGAGTCAACTTAGACAAAGAGTTTTTTATAAAAAAGAATTTTAAAAAACAGCAAGTTGAAGAGTTTCCTGATATAGATATTGATATAAACTATAAAAATAGTCTATTGTATGGAACCCTTTTTGACATTATACCTATCAATAAAGATGAATTTATACTTGAATTTAAAAATAAAAAAATAGGTATAGAGTATAGTAAAACGCATAAATATAATGAAAAAATAGAAAATAATCTATTTACATTAGTAGTTACTAAAAAAGCAAACCAATCTCCATTTACAAATGCTCTTGAAAACAAACTTTTAAAAATTACTGATACTAAATTGATAAAACCAAAATACTCTTTTAGACTCTTCGATAAACAACATCAGATAGATACAATTATAGACAATTTATCATTTACACCTATAGATGAATTAGGAAACATCTTAGAGATTGGCTATAAAGATACCATGGCAACACGAACTAAAAAAGTCATCGAGGAGATAGCAAAAAGCTATATAGAGTATAACTTAGCAAATAACAAAAATGAGTTAGAGTATACTTTAAAATTTTTAAATAAACAGATTTCAGACCTCAAAAAAGATTTAAAAAATAGTGGAGACAGTCTAAAAAAATATCAACAAAAAAGTGGTAAAGTTGTCATGAGTGAAGGAAAAGAGATATTAACAAATCTTGAAAAAGACAATACACTTATTGATAAAATCTCTTTACAACTAGAGGCAATAGAGAGCTTTAAACGCATTTTAAAGAGAGAAGGAACAATTAGTAGTGTCTCTCTTATTAATTCAGGAATTAATATCTCTTCAATACAACTCTTAATAAATGATTACAGAAAATATACTCAAGAGTTAAGAGACTTAGAACTCCAACAAAAAAATATTAATAAACCAATTACTACAAATTTAGAACTAAATAAACTTATTAATGAATTAAAAAACAAAAAACTCTCTCTTGAAAATCTTCTAGCTAATTTTACAGAAGATCACCCTCAAGTTAGAGAAGAGAAAGAGATAGTTGATACATTAAAAAATCAAATTTACTCTACTATTATGTTAAAAATGCAACAAGTAAAACATAGTATCAATACTACTAAGTCAACTATTTTAGAAAATATCAATATGACAAAGAGTAATCTTAAAAATAAATTAACTCTCTTAAAAAAAGATGTTAAAGTTAAAAAATCACTACTAGAAGCGATTCCTGAAAAACATATGATTAACAATAGTCTAAAAAGAAATTTTGCTTTAAATAGTAAAACATATAGCTTCCTACTTCAAAAGAAGATAGATATAGAGATATCTAAAGCATCAACTATTGCCAATACAAAGATTTTACGGAAAGCTTATCTTCCTCAACAACCTATCTATCCTAAAAAAACTGTAGTATTGGTAATAGGGTTTGTTATTGGAGTTATTTTAGGACTCTTTTATATTTTTATTAAAACGCTTTTAGATACAAAAATACGAGCAATAAAAGATATTAAGCAATTAACAAATATACCTATTTATGGTGTTTTACCGCTATCAACAAATAGTATGTTCTTTCAAGAATCATTAAGAGCTATCCGTACCAATTTACAATTTAATATACCTAAAGATAAAAAGTCAATTACCATTTTAATCTCATCAACAGTTGCAGGAGAAGGGAAAACCACTACTACTGCTGGATTAGCTAAAATTATAGCTCTTGCAGATAAAAAGGTTTTAGCGATAGATTTAGATTTAAGAAAACCACAACTGCACCAAGAACTTAAACAACATAATCGACTTGGCATAACAAACTACCTAACAGGTGATTTAAAAATAGAGAATGTGATTCAACCTATTGATGATAACTTAGATTTTTTATCTGCTGGTTCAATATCTTCAAATCCATCAGAACTATTAATGAGTGAGAAATTTGATAAGATGATGAATGAGTTAAAAGAGAGGTATGAGTATATTATTTGTGACTCTGCACCAATTGGTTTAGTTGTTGATACCAGTATTATTTTAAAATATAGCGATATTCTACTTTTTATAGTGAGTATTCATAAATCAGAGAAAAACTATATTGAACATCTTAATGAACTGGTTAAAAATAAAAATATTAAATCTTCAGGAATCATTCTCAACCGTATTAAAAAAGAAGAACAAAGTGCTTATGGATATGGTTACGGATATGGCTATGGTTATGGTTATGGTTCCGAAATAGAGAAAAAATAATAACTCTCTACTTCGAATTACTTTTTGATGCTGTTGGAGAGTTTCCAAAAGCTCCTAAATTAACTCTTTTTCCATTTGGTATAGGTTCGTTCTCATAACTAGATATGGGAGCTCCTTTATCAATACAAGGACTATTTTTACTATCTTTAATCCACTTGAAACCATTCCAACGACCCTCTTTAGACATTAAATGATAACCAAGCCATGCCTCTTTTGCACCTAAATCATCTCTCCAATCTCTGTTTGCATTTGCTTTTTGCCAATGGGGAGATAGTATAAAGTAGGTATTATTTTTATACTCTTTATAGTAAGGATTACTATAAGTAGCAAAAAGAGGTTCAGCATGAATATCTATTGAGGAGAAAGCATTACGATAATCTCCTTTAGTATTTCCATAAATATCATTATTCTCAACAACAAACGAATGAACAGATGGTACTTGATTATCAATACCATAAGTTGCATTATGGACAATAATATTATTTCGAACAATGGTCTTAAAGTCTGAAATAGTATTGACTCTATCCCCTTGATAAAAACTAATTCCTGCATCGTTTTCACTGAGTTCAATAGTATTATTTTCAATAAGGGTATTGTTGAAACCAGCAATACCAATACCTGCTAGTCTATACCAAGAGATAACATTATGATGAATATAAACATCTCTTTGAGAGTTCAAAGTTCCTGCATACTTCTCTTGGTTTAACCAAATACCATAATAAGCACCATGTCCATAAAGATAATTTTCATATATCTCAACATCATTTATAGGAGTATCTCCATTAGCTTCAACAACAATAGCACCCGAACCAGAAGACCTTCTATCAGGGTCATTGCCAATTATATTATTATGTACTTTAAAATGGTTACAATATTGGGTTCTAACTCCTGCATCAGTACGATGGTTGGTTATAATATTATTAAAAATTTCAAAATTATCAACATTAGCAAGATAGATACCATCATGCCCACTCTTATGTATACGGTTATTATAAAATTTAGAATTAATACTGACTTGACGTTTGTGAAATCCTGTCTGAATAGCATCAGCTAAATTGTGGTGTAAATACATATTATTAATGGTTATATTGTAGGTATTTTGCAGTTGAATAATTGTATAATAGGAGCGACCAGAAGGTTCTTTTTGATGGTCTCTATTTCCATCAATTTCAAAACCTCTTATAGTAATGTTCCTACTATTAATCGTTGGGTCTTCAATTCCAAAAGTAAACTGTGTACCTTTTTGTCCAATAAGTGGCTTAAACTTTGTCCACCATCCTGCATTGTCAACAAGTTTAACAATAGCAGAAGAGTCTCCTTCTAATATTGTGTTAGAAGAGATATAGATAGTTGAGTCTATCCAATAGGTATGTGGACCTTTTAAATGAACAGTTGTATATTCAGGGTGAGTTGCTACAAAGTCCAGTGCTTTATTAATCTCAACTTGGTCACTCTTCCCATCACAATTATAGTTACCACTTCCATCTCCTGCTACATAAACAATAGGTTCACTCATGCTTATTTTATTTATCTTGGCATCTATATTGGATATACCCAAAAATAGTAATGCTATTAATATTTTCATACTTAACTTCATAGTAAAAGTTTAACTTGAATATTCTTTTATTTACATATATACCAGTAAAATATAATATTTTTTTATAAAATAGGTAAAAAATAATCACATTTTATAGAATAAGCCTATTTTTATCATATTAAATAAAACATTTTATATTATATATTTGTTTTATTTTCGTTTTAGTAAAATCTTTTTTATAAAATTTTTCACTCCTCTAATAATTAAAATCTGATACCACTCTGTACTATTTTTTGCCCAATGTTCAGGATGAATATTCATCATAATCCTATTAGGTAATCTTCCCTCATTTAAATGTTCAATAATATCTTTTGTATGATGAAATAAAAAATTAAACTCGGTATCTACTCTATCTCTTAAATTAATAGATTCATTATTCCATGCACGACCAGCATCTGTAATATAAAGAACTTTTTGAAAATCTATATCAAAGTAGGGTTCAGAGAGTATATTATACTTTTTATAATCATATTTTTCCCATAAAAGACGGCTATCCCATTTAGAGGTTGGTCTTCCATGCATTGCTATACTTCTTATAGGATAGAGTTGATTTAATCTAGCTAAATTTAGTTCAAAATCATTAATTGCACGTTCATAATCTCCATTGGTTTCAGCTAAAGATTCATAGTGATATCCTATCTCATGACCAAGATTCATAATCTCTTTGATAATATTTGGTTTAAATGTTTGAGGTATCGTTCTAAAATAGTATGTCGCTTTTATATCTAAACTATTTTCTAACCTAGCCATAGTAAGAGAACGATTTGGATACCTATCAACATCATGACGCATCAGTATCAATGGTTTATCCTTTTCATATTTATTATTAAAATAGTTTTCAACTTTAACAAACTGATACTCTCTCTTTTTCAAACTAGTTAAAAATTCTTTATATATATCGTAGGTAAAATCTTTCATTATCTAAACTTCTTTTGATAATCAGGATTACTTTTCATTACTTCGACACTCTTAGGATAAGCTTCAACAAACCAAACAAAAAAGTCTGTTGTATTAATTTTTTCATTGAGCATTATCTTTTTTTTATCTTTCCATTCATCACGTAGTCTCTTATTTTCTAATGACTCTTTTATTTTATCTTTATAGCTATCAAAATTACTAATTTGGTAAGAGTAACATAGTCTATATCTATTCTCTAACTCATTTGGGACAGATAGTTTTCCTGCAAATGAGTTACATTTTAAAGCAGGAGTACCCAAGAGTGCTGATTCAGTGGTCATTGTTTGGCTATCACCTAAAAAAAGAGTTGCATAGTACATTAATGAATGTATTTTTTCAGGAGAGATTGAGAGTCTATACTCTTCCAATTCAGGTTCAATTTCTCTTTCTGTTGTAATAAATATTTTTCCATATGGCTTTAAGAGATTTACTAACTCTTTTTTCTGTTCCAATGTTAATCCACTAACCCCTACATCATGATGAGCTTTAAAGACATTAAAACGCATTATAAAAAAAACATCACTCTCCTTTAAAGAGAGTTCATTGAGTACTCTATTGTCTGGTTTAAAGTACTTTGGATGAAGATATGCCAACTCATGATAAGCATCATAAAAAATACTTTTTTTACTTTTTCTATTATTTTTTAATGCAGAAGGTGTTAATAGTGTATCACAATAGGGGTGTGCATATTTCACAAATAACATTTGCACCTCATCATCATCGTCATCTAGTAAAATAGATTTCATCCTCGTAAGCCTTGATGCATGTGCTAATGTGATTGAGCTTCCTATACCTATATCTATCTTATTTTTAATTATTAGTTTTACTATTTTAATATTATAAATAATTTGAGAAAAAGCTTTCCCTATTAAGGAGTCTTGTTTTTGCCCAATCACTATATAGTTCATATTATATTTATCGAGTAATGCCTTTTGAATTTTATTATCTTTAACAGTAACAAAAATCTCATGACCCTTTTCTTTCATTATCAAATAGAAATTTTTTAACAAATGTACATGCCCAGGGTGTCCTATATCTATAAGTATTCTCATTATCTTCCATACCTCATTTTTTTATATAACTTTTTTGCCTTCATCTTTACATAATTAAAGAGATTATCATTCCAAATTTTATAATATGGTGTTAACTCCCCTCCAAACCGTCTATAAAATGGTTCAACTCCAGGTAACATAGAACCTTCAAAATCAAAGTAGTTACACTTATTATAAAAATACTCTATAGTATTCCAAATCATAAGTGAATTTGCTCCTCGTACCTGCTTTTCA
>JALVEV010000170.1 GCA_027030605.1 Campylobacteraceae bacterium
AGTGTCTATACTTGATATTAGCTTGATTGTGTTTATAGTGGTGGTAGTAGTTGTTTCTGCTGTTGGTGTTTACAAAGCATTGAAAGATGATTGATGCGTTGTAGGGGCGACCTCCGTGTCTGCCCTCTGTTTGATATGTTAGTAAAATTGATTAACATTGTTTTGTGCCAATAAAGGGCAGACACGGAGGTCGCCCCTACGGGTAAATTATTTAAAAAAAATTCTTTTCTCTTTCTTGCAAATCTCACCTTTAAATTTTCGAAAATCAACCTTAGATTTTATATGATAGGTAGCCCCATAAGGAAAGAGTAGGGTGTTAGCATGAAGCATAAGACGTGTTGCACCTGTCTCTATTAGTCTCTCTTCTCCTGTCAACTCCATGTCAAGATACCTATCTGATGTTTCAAAAGATGTACCATAGATAGGGTCTCCTAAGATAGGATGTTTCACGTGAAACAAATGGACTCGTATTTGATGTAGCCTTCCTGTCAATGGTTTACACTCTACTAAAGTTGTATCTAACTCTTTATCATACTCTAGTGGGGTAAACTCTGTTTTAGCATATTTCCCCTCTTTACATATCTCTACTTTATGTTTGTTTGTAGAGTAGTCATCTCGTACACAAATAGAGGCTTCAACACTAAAAGGTTCTGTCAATTTACCTGTCACCCAAGCTAAATACTCTTTTTTAATTCTCTTCTGTTCAAAAGAACCTTTGAGGTAACGCTCTGCCTCTTTATGTCTACTTGCTAAAAAAAGCCCAGAGGTCTCCATGTCGATTCTATGTGTTCCATTGGCATTTTGTCCAGAGTGGGTTCGTACTTCATCGAGCATGGAGTACTCTGTTGACATGGTATTGGGGTGGACTAAAACTCCTGATGGCTTGTCAAAGATAAGAAAGTTCTTGTCAACAAAGATGGGTTTAATACCTCTACTCTTTGGTTCAAAATAGACAACCTCTATCTCTCCCTCAATAATCGCTCCTGTATGGTAGATAGATTTTCCGTCAATTAAAACACGCCCCTTAGCAATAAGCCGTTGTGCTTCACCCTGTGTAAAGTTAAACTGCTTCATAATAAATAGAAATGCTTTAGTAGGTTTTTCTACATGAAAAGGACGTTTTACGAATGGCATATTTTTACCTCTTTTTTAGTCGAATTGGATAGAATTCTATCATAAATTATGATGATAATTTCTTGTTCAAATTCATTGAACGATAATATTTAAATTACTCCAAGGACTAAAATGGTAGAACGATACGCACGAGAAGAGATGGCAAGTAAATGGACTCAACAGGCACGATATGATGCATGGTTAGAGGTTGAAAAGGCAGCAGTAAAAGCTTGGAACAGATTGGGATTAATTCCTGATGAGGATTGTAGAAAGATTGTAGAGAATGCAACATTTTCAGTAGAACGAATAGAAGAGATTGAAGCGATTACTAAGCATGACCTAATTGCCTTTAATACCTCTGTAAGTGAAAGCCTTGGAGAAGAGTCTAGATGGTTCCACTATGGAATGACAAGTTCAGATGCAGTTGACACAGGTGTTGCTTTACAGATGAAAGCCTCTTTAGAGATTATCATAGAAGATGTAAAGATGATGATGGAGTCTATTAAAAAGAGAGCCTTTGAGCATAAGATGACTCTAATGGTAGGAAGAAGTCATGGTATTCATGGAGAGCCTATTACTTTTGGTTTGACTTTAGCTGTTTGGTATGATGAGATGGCTCGTCACTTAAAGAACTTAGAGCAGACAATGGAAGTCATAGCCGTAGGTCAAATAAGTGGAGCAATGGGTAACTTTGCTCATGCACCACTTGAACTTGAAGAGTATGCTATGGAGGAGTTAGGGCTGAAACCTGAACCATGTTCCAACCAAGTTGTTCATAGAGACCGATACGCAAGACTAGCTTCAGCCTTGGCGTTGATGGCTTCAAGTGTTGAGAAATTTGCGGTACAAGTAAGACACCTACAACGAACAGAAGTTTACGAAGCAGAGGAGTATTTTGCTAAAGGTCAAAAGGGTTCCTCTGCAATGCCTCACAAAAGAAACCCAATCTTGACAGAGAACATTACAGGTCTAGCACGAATAATTCGAGCCTATGCTAACCCTGCTATGGAGAATGTAGCTCTATGGCACGAAAGAGACATTAGCCACTCTTCAACAGAGCGTTTTTGGTTACCTGATGCTTTTATTACTACTGATTTTATGCTTCACAGAATGAACAATGTTATTGCAAATTTAACAGTAATGCCTGAAAATATGATGAAGAACCTAAATCTTACAGGTGGGCTTGTCTTCTCTCAAAGAGTTCTACTAGAGCTTCCTCTTGCAGGTGTGAGTCGTGAAGATGCCTATAGAATTGTTCAGAGAAATGCTATGAAAGTTTGGGAAGAGATTCAACAAGGCAAACCAAGCACAAACGAAAAGGGTGAGTCACTCTATCTTCAATATCTTCTTGCTGATGAAGAGTTACGAGACTCTTTGAGTGAAGAGCAGATTAGAGAGTGTTTTAACTACGACTACTATACTAAAAATGTAGATGCTATCTTCAAAAGAGTTTTTAAATAATTTATAGCTTATTTATACTGGTTACGAAGTTCCAAATTTGTAACCTAATATTGGAATAGAAATTTTTAAAAGAGTTATTAT
>JALVEV010000171.1 GCA_027030605.1 Campylobacteraceae bacterium
TAAAGGGGCTCATGATGTCGCTTTTTATGAAAAAACTTTACGAAATATTTTAGATGCTGGAATTGAGTTTGACTCTCTCTGTTTTAAAGATGCGTCAGGAACAGCGAACCCAAATAAAGTCTATGAGACCATCTCAATGGCTAGAAAACTTCTAGGTGAAGAGGTTCATTTACGACTTCACACTCATGAGACAGCAGGTGTTTCAGTTGCCTCTTACTTAGCAGCTCTTGAAGCAGGTGCAAATGGTATTGATATGGCAGCTTCTCCTGTAAGTGGTGGTACATCGCAACCAGATATCTTGACTATGCTTCATGCGACTAAAGGAACGAATTATAACCTTGGTGATTTACAACTTAACAAAGTACTTAAATATGAAGAGCGTCTTCAAGAGTGTTTAGCTGAGTATATGATTCCACCAGAGGCGACACAAGTTTCACCTCTTATTCCATTCTCTCCAATGCCAGGTGGTGCATTGACAGCCAATACACAAATGATGAGAGATGATGACTCTCTTGATAAGTTTGATGAGGTTATTGCTGAGATGAAAGAGGTTGTTGAGCGTGGTGGTTATGGAACCTCTGTAACACCTGTAAGCCAATTCTATTGGCAACAGGCTTATGCAAATGTTATGTTTGGTAAATGGAAGCAGATTGCCCCTGGGTATGGACGTATGGTTCTTGGTTACTTTGGTAAGACACCAGTTGAGCCAGATGCAGAGATTGTTAAACTGGCTTCAGAAAAGTTAAAACTAGAGCCAACAACGGAGAATCCATTAGACCTTGCAGATAAAGAGGTAACAAAGTCAATCGCATACTGGAAAAAAGTGCTTGAAGATGAAGAGCTTGAGACAACAGAAGAGAACATCTTCATAGCAGCAGCATGTGACCAAAAAGGGATAGCGTTTTTAAAGGGTGAGAGTCCTTTAATGATTAGAAAAGGTAAAAATAATACAGATTGTGGAGGAGAAGAGATGAGTGGTAGTTATACAGTAGTAGTAGATGGTAAGAGTTATAGTGTTCAAGTAGCAGAGGGAGATGCAGAGATTTCTGTTACGCCAAGTGCAACTCCTGCTACATCAACATCAAGTTCAGCTCCAGTAGCTTCAGGAGGAAAAGGTTCAATTGAGATTCACTCTCAAACCCCTGGGAATGTTTGGAAGATTTTAAAAGCTCCAGGAGACTCAGTAAATGAGGGTGAGCAGATTATGATTCTTGAAGCGATGAAGATGGAGATTGATATTGTTGCTGAAAAAGCAGGTGTGATTAAATCTATTGAAGTTAACACGAATGATGCTGTAGTAGACGGACAGCTTCTTGCAACAATGGAGTAATCCATGAGACTGAAGCAGATATTTATCTCTCTTCTGTTTGCCTTAGTTGCTCTTAGCTCTTCTGCCTATGCAGAGGGTCATGAAGCATCAGCACATCAGGAGGAGAGTACAGAAAAGAAAGTCTATCAACCTAAAACTATCTCTGAATTAGCAGTAAGCTTTTGGGAAACTACAGGTATTAAGGCTATTATTGATACCAATGATGGAGAGATGAGTGCAGACCCAGCAGGAGAGTCAAAAGAGCATGAACTTGGAGCTTTTGAATCATCTTTAGGTCGTATTATTATGATAGGGATAGTATTTTTACTCTTCTATTTAGCGATTGCTAAAGGATTTGAACCTCTACTTTTAATTCCAATTGCCTTTGGTGGATTACTTGCCAATATTCCTCTTGCACACATGGCAGGACCAGAGGGGATGCTTGGGGTTATCTACAATATGGGGATTGCTAATGAGTTCTTTCCTCTACTAATTTTTATGGGTGTTGGAGCGATGACCGACTTTGGTCCACTATTGGCTAACCCTAAAACAGCTCTACTTGGTGGAGCTGCACAGTTTGGTATCTTTGGTTCATTGGTAGGGGCTACTGCTCTTGGATTTGACCTTCAAGATGCTTCTGCTATTTCGATTATTGGTGGGGCTGATGGACCTACTTCAATCTTTATTGCCAATAGATTAGCTCCAGATATGTTAGGTGCTATTGCAGTTGCTGCCTACTCTTACATGGCGTTGGTTCCAGTTATTCAGCCACCAATTATGAGAGCATTAACTAACAAAGAGGAGCGTCAAATTAAGATGGGTGTTCAGCGTCCTGTACATAGATTGGAAAAATTGATTTTCCCAATTATTGTTTTGATGTTGTCAATTATGGTACTTCCAGAGTCGACACCTCTAATTGGAGCATTTGCTTTTGGTAACTTTGCAAAAGAGTCAGGTGTGGTTGACAGACTCTCTGATACTATGCAGAACTCTTTAATTAATACGGTTACTATTTTCTTAGGTCTTGGTGTTGGTTCAAAACTTGCAGCCGATAAATTTTTGGTTCTTGAGAGTTTAGGAATTATGATTATTGGTCTTATCGCTTTCTCTGCTGGTACTGCTGCAGGGGTAATTATGGCTAAGATTATGAATAAGTTCTCAAAAGAGCCAATCAATCCACTCATTGGAGCAGCAGGGGTCTCTGCTGTTCCTATGTCAGCACGGGTTGTTTCTAAAGTTGGTGCTGAAGAGAAACCAGGAAACGTTCTTCTTATGCATGCAATGGGACCGAACGTTGCAGG
>JALVEV010000172.1 GCA_027030605.1 Campylobacteraceae bacterium
TAAAAATAGACTCTCTACTTACTCTTAAAATTCCTGTAATAACCCCTCTATATAAATAGTCATTATCTTTAAATGCTCCACTAAGTAGGTTTCTAATAAACTCTATAAATTCATTGTAGTACCCATGCAAGTATGAGGCGTGTATTGGGGTGTCATACTCGTCTATGAGGATTACTACAGATTGGTTGTATTTTTGAGATAGCAGTTTAGAGAGTAGAGATAGGCTATTTTCTATATTTTGTTGTGTAGCTTTCCCCTCTAAAATATTCATATAGTTCAATTTGTCTAAAAAGTTTAGACTATCTATATCTATCTCTTCAAAATGTCTCATAAACTCCTCTTGAATTAATGAGTAGAGTTTACTATAACTCGCTTCAAAACTACTACTCTTTATATCTTTAAAACTCAAAAAGATTACAGGATATCGGTTTAGATGTTCTCTAAACTCTTCTGTTTGATAGATGGCTAAATTTTTAAAAAGCTCTTCACTATCTTCTCTATTTTCAAAAAAGTATCGAATCATAGAGAGATTTAAGGTCTTACCAAAACGTCTAGGTCTTGGTAGTAGAGTTATTTGTGCATTTGAGTTTATGAGTTCTTGAATTATTAATGATTTGTCTACAAAATAGTTATTGTCTTTTATTACTCTTCTAAAATCGCTTATACCTATGGGTAGTCTTTTCATCTTTTTGCTTTTGGTTTTTGGTGTATTATAGCATATTATAGCACTAGAAAGAGGCAATACAAAAACAGCACCTAAAGTGGTCTTTTTTTTACTTTATCGTTTAAAAATAATCTAAAAATATGCTAGAATGCAAATTACTAAAACGTAAGAATATTAATGATGAAAAGAGTAGAAGCATGAACAATAAAAAAGTATACATAGTGAGTGGAGCAGGGCTTTCAGCAGAGTCTGGCATACGTACCTTTAGAGATACCGATGGTCTTTGGGAAGAGTATAGCATAGAGGAGGTCTGTTCAGTTGGTGGGTTTATGCGTGACCGACAGAAGGTGTTGGACTTTTATGATGCACGTCGAGCAGATATTGAACAAAAAGAGCCAAACTATGCTCATAAACGGTTAGCAGAGCTTAAAAACAAGTACCCTGATAATGTTAAAATATTAACGCAAAATGTAGATGATATGTTAGAGAGAGCAGGGTGCAAAGAGGTGATTCACCTACATGGAACGCTAACTGATTTACGTTGTGAAGATTGTGGTAAGGTGTTTCATATAGGTTATAGAAGTCAAGAGGGAGCTGTTTGTCCATCGTGTGGCTCTTACAATATTCGACACAATGTTGTCATGTTTGGTGAACCTGCACCTGCTTATAGATATTTAAATGAGTTATATACTGAAGCTGATATGGTAGTAGTCATTGGAACAAGTGGACAGGTGATAGATACTGCTTATATGGCACAGTTAGTAGAGTATTCTATTTTAAATAATCTAGATATTGATGAACATCATGACCAATATTTTAAAGTCAAGCTTTATAAACCTGCAACCGAAGCAGTAGATGAGATATATGAGTTGGTTGAGGAGTTTTTGGAGAGTTAGAGATGATTAAATCATCATCTCCTGTTTAAGTTTCTCTTGATTAAGTTTCTTAATAAGTTTAGAAGATAGCTCTTTATAACGCTCTTCATCTAAAGAGAGTTTCTCTAAAAGAGGGTTTAGCTCTTCACCATTTGCCCAGTTATTTAAAACTTTAAACTCTTTTTTGGTGAGCTTAACTTTTAAAACAGCTCTTAATTCATCTTCCTCTTTAAGAGGTTTAATAAGTTTTCTAATATGTCGTTCTACTTCATCACGAAGTGGAGTCTCTAACTCTTCACTGTTCATCTATCGTTCTCTTTTATATTTTTTCTCTTCTTCATCAATGCACTCTTGCATCTTTTGACGTACCTCTTCATACCAACCCTTATTCTCTTTTGAAACTTTAAAAGGCTCTAAGTAGGTAATGTGTACAGTAGCTGAATGAGCTGTTTTGTTATGCTCATTAAGTAGTAATTTACTATTGGTAATAACAATAGGCTGAATAGTCAACTCAAGCTTTTCAGCAACAATACGCGTTCCACCCTTAAATGGGAGAAGAGGTTGCTTGTTGGTTCTTGTCCCTTCAGGAAAAATAGCTATGATTCGCTCTTTATCATTTTGAATGGTCTCTTTTACATCTGCTAAAAGTTTAATAAGTCCACTCTTATTCTCTCTGTCAACCTCTATCATCTTTGGAATTTTGAGTAAAAATCCAAACCAAGGAGTATCAAAAAGTTGCTTTTTAGCTACCCATTGAAAGTCAACATCTTGAGTCGCTTCAAGGGCAATAATATCAATAATACCTTGATGGTTAGAGATAACCATATCAACACTTTTATCCAGCTTTCCATGCTCAACAATTTTTCCACCGAGTAAAATCATAATCAGTCGGTTAAAGTAGTGTAGAATCCAAGAACGGCTTTTTGGTGAAATTATTAGCAGTGGAACCATGATTCCCGCTGCTATAAATGAGATAACAGCCGAACCATAATAAAATCTAATTGTCGCAAAGGTCTTCATGCTTTATCCATCCTATGGTTCCATTTATATACTCTATTTTTACAAAATC
>JALVEV010000173.1 GCA_027030605.1 Campylobacteraceae bacterium
TAGAGGCTGTCTTAAGACCTGCCATAGGTGTTTGCGTATAGTTCCAAAATGAACCAATAGCATAAATTTTGTTGTGAGGAAGTTGAATATCCTCTTTATGAACCATAGAAGAACAAGCTATAAAAAAGAGTGAAAGAGAAAGAGTTAAAAATTTTAACATAAAAGTAAGCTCCCTATAAAATAATTAGCATCTTTATTTTATAGAGTTAGACTTAACTTTTTAAGAAATTTTTAGTTTACCATCCTCTTCTAGGCTCTTTTTTGAAACTTTTCAACACAAAGTATACAAAGATACCTTTTATTATGTTTTTTTGTTGAAAGTAACTCTCTACTACTCCTCTTCACTCTCTTGTATCTCTTTTGTATCCATGGTTAACATACTTGTAATTCCAAGTGCCTCTTTAACTTTTGCCTCTATCTCATCACGAAGTTTTGTATCTTCTTTAAATTTCTTTTTAACATTCTCTTTTCCTTGTCCTAGTTTTCCCTCTCCATAAGAGAACCAAGCTCCTGATTTGTCAATAATATCAAGTTTAACTCCATAGTCCACAAGCTCACCCTCTTTAGAGATACCCTCACCAAACATAATGTCAAACTCAGCTTGTCTAAATGGTGGTGCTACTTTGTTTTTAATGACTTTAGCCTTTACACGGTTACCAATTTGAGCCTCACCCTGTTTTAGTGTAGCAATTCTTCTTACATCAATTCTAACAGAGGCATAGAACTTAAGAGCATTACCACCTGTTGTTGTCTCTGGAGAGCCGTAGCCCATCATTCCAATCTTCATACGAATTTGGTTAATAAAGATTACAGTAGTATTGGTTTTGTGTAAAACACCTGTAATCTTTCTAAGAGCTTTAGACATAAGACGAGCTTGTAGTCCCACTTGTAGGTCTGCCATCTCTCCTTCTATCTCAGCTTTAGGAGTAAGTGCAGCTACTGAGTCCACAACAATCACATCAACAGCACCTGAACGTGCCAAAGTCTCTAAAACATCAAGTGCCTGTTCTCCAAAATCTGGTTGAGAGACTAAAAGGTTTTCAACATCTACACCTAAGTTTTTAGCATATAGTACATCAAGAGCATGTTCTGCATCTATAAAAGCACAAACTTTTCCATCTTTTTGAGCAGAAGCTGTAATCTGAAGGGCTAAAGTGGTCTTTCCTGAACTCTCTGGTCCATAAATCTCAATAATTCTTCCCTCTGGTACACCACCGATTCCTAGTGCCATATCGAGTCCCAAAGAGCCAGTACTAATTGCAGCGATTGGTTCTATTACTTTGTCACCAAGACGAACCACTGTTCCTTTTCCAAATGTTTTGTCTATCTGTTTTAGTGCCATATCTAAAGCTTTTTGTTTGTTAGCATCCATTGCCATTTTGAACTCCTAAAGGTATAAATTATTATCTTACTGTTATTTTAGTGAAATTTTTTGAATTGACCTAGAAATATGTCAAATTGTAATATTTTTTACAATAGGCTTCTTTCTATTGAGCTATGATTATAACTGCAACAGTTTAAGAAAATCTAAATAAAAATAGATTAAAGACTCTTTTTTATTATTTTATTAAATTATAATAAATATTATCTACTATTATAAAGGAGTCAATAATGAGAAGATTAGGGTTATCGTTAATTGCACTTTCAGCACTTTTAACAGCGAGTGAGTTTCAGTATGGTTCAGGAACTTTTAACTTAAATGGTGGTTTTACACAAGGGGTATCGAGTACTATTAGTACCGATATAGATACCTTCTCTTTGGTTGAGCGTCATAGTAATATAGCTGGTTCAAACTTTTTTTACGGTTATGATGCTATGTGGATGGACTCAAAAACATTAAAACAGGCTCAACAGGACTATAACAACTTAGTTGGTCAAGCAAATAATTTTATGCCTAGTTCCTCTCCTTTTACTATTCCTACGATGGATTACCGTGTAAAGGGTTTAGATGCAAACATAAGAGTTGGGTATGATGTGTTACATGCAAATGAAGATGATTTTTTAGGTTTAGCTTTGCTTGTAGGTATCTCAATTCCTTGGATAGATAGTTCAAACTCGGAAACTACTTCCTCTGATATGGTAAAGTTTTCATTAGAAAATCCAAATTCAGGTACAAATCTATATGGTCTCTTTCAAGATACAAAAACATCTCTTATGACCTACAAAATAGGTCCTTCTATTACTTTTCAAAAGTCATTAAATGAAAAAGTCTCTATATATGGTACAGGAACTCTTGCCTACCAAACAGGCTATATAAAAAATGACTATATTGACTCTGACTTCTCTGTTAATGGTACTTACCAAGAGTTAAATGCTGGTCTCTACTTTACTCCATTTACTGAAAAATACAAGTTAGGCTTTTTGACTTTAAGTCCAAGACTCTATGCTACACTTGGGTACAAATACTCAAAGTGGGACGTAGATGATGTTACAGTAGATGTCTATAAAAACTCTGTTAAGATTAGTCCACTATCTATGAAGTTTGGTATGGATAGCTCTGTAGGTTATTTTGGAGTTGGTTACTCATTCTAGGGAAAAACTAGGTAAAATACAGAAAAAATACCTAGGACTCCCTATATGTCACAAACCTTACTCTATTTGGATTTT
>JALVEV010000174.1 GCA_027030605.1 Campylobacteraceae bacterium
TGAAAAGAACTGCTCTTTGCATTCAGCCTCAGAAGCCATATCAAATTTATCTCTATTATATTTACTATAATCAATAAGCATCTCTGTAAAGTTATCTATATTTTCATTTGCAAGTTGCACATAAATTGCCCTTAGCTTCTGAGAAAAAGTATTCATTTTAACCCTTTTTTAAAAGTTGAAAAAGTTTTAATAACAATTATACAAGATAAAAATTAATTATAAAATATTCTTTATGTAGTTTAGTAAAGTATAAATAATGAAAAATAGGGAGATGTATAATCTATAAAAAAGTTTTAAAAAGTTTTAAACAATTTTATTGAGAAACTTTTTTACTTATATTAAACTTTTACCCATAAAATTAAACATTGAGGAGATTGTTTTGAAAGATTTTAGAAGTTCTATTGTGTTTACAGTAGTAGGTTTAGTATTGGCTTTTTATGTAGGGAGTTTTGAGGCTCTATATATTGTTTCTCTATTAGCTATATTAGAGATTTCACTATCATTTGATAATGCAGTAGTAAATGTAAAAGTGTTAGAGACTATGGAGCCAAAGTGGCAAGAACGTTTTATTACTTATGGGATTCCTATCGCAGTTTTTGGTATGCGATTTCTTTTTCCAATGATTATTGTAGCTGTAGCTAGTGGTTTAGGTTTGTTGGAGACTTTAGATATGGCACTAAATGAGCCATTAGCCTATAAAGAGACATTAGTCTCTGTTGAAAAATTGATTTTTTCATTTGGTGCATCTTTTTTATTAATGGTCTTTTTAAGCTTTATTTTTGATAATGATAGAGAAGAAAAATGGATTGATATGATAGAAGAGAATAAGTTTATTGATAAAATGGGAAAACTCTCTAGTATTAATATGATTATTACAACAATTATTGGTTTAATACTTATCTCAATGACCCAAAGTTATGAAGTTGCCATAGCCTACTTTTTAGGAGTGTTACTATACTCTATTATCTCTTCATTAGATGATGTACTTGGTGTTAATGGTGTACGTAATGGAATTATGGGCTTTATTTATTTAGAGGTTCTTGATGCCTCATTTAGTTTTGATGGTGTTATAGGTGCTTTTGCACTTAGTTCAGATGTTTTTATAATAATGATAGGTTTAGGTATAGGAGCAATGTTTGTTCGTTCATTAACACTCTATATGTTACGAGAAAAAACCTTAGCAGAGTATCGTTATTTAGAACATGGAGCTCACTATGCTATTTTTGCTTTAGCTATTGTGATGTTGGTCAAGGTTTTTATACCTGTTAATGAAATTATTGTAGGAACCATAGGGGTAACGTTTATTTTAATTGCAACGTTTCATTCTATACATATAAACAAAAAACTAAATAAAAAAGAGCTAGAGCATCAATAGCTTTTGCTCTATATTTTTAGAAGCTTGTTATTCATAATGCTTCTAAAAATAATTACTTCTGTAAATTCTCTCTTTTTCTAAAAACTGTTTTAAAACTTTTTTTGACCTATACTATAGAGTTTATTATTATAAATTGGGGTTTATTAAAAAATACTCTTTTCTTCTCTAAAATAGGTATGAATTGTAAAGTATAAAATCACAATAAAGCCTAACCCTATAGTAGATTGTCATATTTTGAAATTTGTAGATAAAAGAGGCTAAACTTTTAATATAAACAGATATAATGGTTATAGATGAAAGATGAGTGTGGAATATATTTCTTCTCTATTTGGATTCGACTTTCTATTTTTATATAGAAGTTATATATTACAAAAGGTACGACAATGGCAGAATTAGTTAATGGAACTGTTAAATGGTTTAACGATGAAAAAGGTTATGGATTTATTGAACAAGCAAATGGAGGACCAGATGTATTTGTACACTTTAGACAAGTAAACAATACAAGTGGTGGTAGAGTCTCTCTTGCTGATGGTCAAGCTGTAACTTATGAAATCGGTGAAGGTCAAAAAGGTCCACAAGCTGAGAATGTAACAGCAGTTTAATCTGTTGTCTCTTTAGGGGTAGGCTCTCTACCTCTGTTATCTATTTAAAATTTCTAAAAAATCACTACTTAATTAAAATTAACATTATAATTTATAACATCTTTAGCTATAATACTGCTAAAAAATTTAAGAATTATTAATGCAACGATTTGAAGCTTATTTAGAAGCGAATTTACCAAAAGTAGAGACTTTTCATCCTCACTACAATAATGCCCTTTCAGCTATGTTACTTGCAGGTGGAAAACGTTTACGCCCCCTATTACTACTCTCTGTAGTAGAAGCTTATGAACCACTTCTTTTTGAAGGAGCATTAGCACCTGCATTGGCATTGGAGTTTTTACATACCTATTCACTCATTCATGATGATTTACCTGCTATGGATAATGCACCTCTTCGTCGTGGTTTTGAAACGCTACATATCACTTATGATGAAGCTACTGCGATGTTAGCAGGGGATGCACTAAATACAGAAGCATTTTATCAGATTGCTAAAGCACCTTTAAGAGATGATATTCGAATTAAACTAGTAGAACTTTTAGCACGAGATGGTGGGACATATGGTATGGTTTTAGGTCAATCAATTGACTTACATTTTGAAAACACTCCATTGAGTTTAGAACAGATAAAAGTTCTACATATTAATAAAACAGCGAAATTAATTGCTACATCACTCTTGATGGGTGCAGTAATTGTCGGATTAGAGAAGAGTAAACAAGATGAGCTTTATGCATTTGGAATAGACCTTGGTTTATTGTTTCAAATTCAAGATGATATTATTGATGAGACTCATAGTGATGAAGAGGCAGGTAAAACTACAGGAAATGATGGTGACAAAAACTCTTTTGTTAATTTAATGGGGCTTGAAAAAACCATTGAAGAGGCTGACCAATTAGCTAAAAAGTTAGAGCAACAGTTTACTACTTTCGATAAAGTACTTCAAAATACTTTACATCAAGTAGTAGAACAGTACCTCTATCGACATCGTTAAAAACTTTAGTGTTCGATAAGATAGAATCTAGATTGTAGATTCTATCTTATCGAACACTCAATTGAGATATTTATAAGGAATAAAAATGGCAATGACAGAACAGAATATTATGCGTAAAAAGATGGCAAATACCATCCGTTTTTTAGCAGCAGACATGGTACAGAGTGCTAATTCAGGACACCCTGGTGCTCCAATGGGCTTAGCAGATATTGCAGTAGTACTTAGTGAACACCTTAACCATAACCCTAAAAATCCAAAATGGTTAAACCGTGACCGTGTGGTTTTTTCTGGTGGGCATGGCTCCTCTCTTATCTATTCACTACTTCACCTTTGGGGTTACGATGTAACTTTAGAAGACTTAAAGCAGTTTAGACAACTTGACTCTAAAACTCCAGGTCACCCTGAGTTTGGTCATACAGATGGTGTAGAGATAACCACAGGACCTTTAGGACAAGGGGTTGCCAATGCTGTTGGTTTTGCTATGGCTGAGAAATATACAGCAAATCAAGTAAATTCTGAGACTTGTGAACTAATTGACCATAAAGTATACTGTTTATGTGGAGATGGTGACTTGCAAGAGGGTATCTCTTATGAGGCATGTTCATTAGCAGGACATAACAAGCTTGATAATTTAGTTCTAATTTATGACTCAAACTCTATTACTATTGAGGGTGATACAAGCATTGCTTGGAGTGAAGATGTAGAAGCTCGATTTTTAGCTCAAGGTTGGGATGTTAAAAAGATAAATGGTCACTGTTATGATGAGATTGACAAAGTACTTAACGAAGTAAAAACAGCAACTAAACCAACATTGATTATTGCTAATACTATTATTGGGAAAGGTGCTATGGAGTTAGAAGGCTCTGCTTCAACTCATGGTTCTCCTCTAGGTGAAGAGATTATTGCCCAGTCAAAAGCAAAAGAGGGATTCCCTGCTGAGAAATTTTATATTCCAGAAGATGTATTGGTACGTTTTAGAAGTGCTATTGAAAAAGGGGATATGTTAGAAAAACAGTGGATTCAGTTACATAAACAAGCTCCTTTAATAGAACAAAATGTTGCTATGGAGAGACTACTTAACCCAGATATCTCTACTATTGAATTTCCTGATTTCTCAAATGAACCAGCTATGGCAACTAGGGACTCTAATGGAAAGATTTTAAATGCCATTGCTAAAGCACTTCCTAGTTTTGTAGGTGGTTCAGCTGACCTTGCACCGTCAAACAAAACAGAGTTAAAAGATATGGGAGAGTTTCCAAAAGGTCGAAATATGCATTTTGGGATTAGAGAACACGCTATGGCTGCTATTACTAATGCTATGGCACTCTATGGAACCATTATTCCTTTTAATGCAACCTTCTTTGTCTTCTCAGACTACTTAAAACCAAGTGCAAGAATTGCAGCTTTAACTAGTATTCAAAACTTCTTTATCTGGACACATGACAGTATTGGAGTTGGGGAAGATGGTCCAACACATGAGCCTATTGAGCATATGAGTCAATTTAGAGCCTTACCAAACTTCTACGTTTGGAGACCTGCTGATGCTACAGAGAATGTAGAGGCTTGGAAAACAGCTCTGACAATGAATGCACCTCATGGTTTTGTACTCTCGCGTCAAAAGCTTAAAACATTAAAGCCCGAAAGAGACTTTGGTGATGTCTCAAAAGGGGCATATATGGTTAAAGAGAGAGAGGGTGCAGGAGTAACTCTAATGGCTTCTGGTTCAGAGTTAATGCTCTGTCTTAATGCTGGATGTGTATTAGAGGAGCAGGGTATTAAAGCTAATGTTGTCTCTGTTCCATGTCTAGACCTCTTTAATGAGCAAGATGAGGAGTATAAAAAGAAAATTATCCGTCCTATGACAAAGGTATTGGCTGTAGAGGCTTCAACTGCAACAGAGTATTATCGTTATGCTGATGATGTTTTAGGTATGGAGAGTTTTGGTGCATCAGCACCTGCTGATTTACTATTTGAAAAATTTGGATTTACTATTGAAAATATCGTTAAGAGAGCAATAGCTTTAGTATAAGATTTAACAGTTTTTAAGTGTAGTTGAGTAAGATAGGTTAAAGATTTATTAATGAAGTGGTTTACAGATTGTTTACCATTTTCATTTATAATTAAATAAAAATATAAAATAAAGGTTATAAATGATTAAGAAAATTACATTAGCATCAGTAGTATCAATGGTGTTATTAACAGTTGCACAAGCAGAAGAGAGTTATGGAACTGTTAACGGTGTTCCGATAACAGAGGCAGATGTTGCCTCAACTATTGGTCAAGCAGGAATGAGTTTCAAATCACTCGATCCAGAGATGCAAAAGCGAGTTCTTGACATGGTAGTTGATAGAAAGCTACTTACCGAGGCTGCCGAAAAAAGTGGAATTGAAAATAGTGAAGAGTATAAGATTCAATTAGCTTCAATGAAAAAAGATTTAGCTCTTGATTTGTGGATGAGAAAAGAGATGAAAAGACTTGAAGAGAGTTTTACAAAAGATAAGCTTCAAGAGGAGTATAATAAAAATAAAAAACTTTACTCAACTCCTAAACAACTTAAAGCAAGACATATTCTTGTAAAAACAGAGGATGAAGCTAAAGCACTTATTAAAGAGTTAGATACAGCTAAAGATAAAAAAGCAAAATTTATTGAACTTGCAAAATCAAAATCAACAGGTCCTTCAGGTCAAAATGGTGGTGACTTAGGTTGGTTTGAACCAAAAATGATGGTACCAGAGTTTTCAGCTGCTGCTGATAAACTAAAAGCTGGTGAGTATACTAAAACACCTGTAAAAACACAGTTTGGTTACCACCTTATCATGCTTGATGATAAGAAAGAGGCAACTGTAAAACCATTTGAAGCTGTTGAGGCTCAAATTAAAAACTCTTTAGCTGGTAAAGCATTTGCTGATACTATGAAAAAGAAGACAGAGGAGCTTAGAAAAGCTGCAAAAATTGAGTTGAAAAAATAATTTTTTAACTCTTTGTAAGATAGGGTTTTAACCCTGTCTTAACTTAACATTCCACGAACTTCATCTTCATCTATCATATCTTTGTCATACTTAACAACAGCAATATTTTCTGTCTCATTTACATAGGTCTCAACAATAGCATCATGCTCTGCTAGGGTACTAATCTTTTCACGGTCAAAAACATCAAGTGGTAGGTAGACATTTCCACGATTGTTTGGATTTGGCATAGTATAGACCCAGATAAACCATAAGATAGAGATAGCCCCAACAATCATAGCAAGTACCATTCTGTCATAGTGTTGCATAACCCAACCAGCAAGAAGACCCCCCAAAAAGATACCTGTGTAGGCAAAAGTATTTGCAACTCCAAGGGCTGCTCCTTTTTGGTGAACTTTAGCAAACTTAGCAACAAAACTTTGAAGTAGAGGTTCAAACATATTAAACCCAATAAAGAAAAGTACAACTCCTACAATAAATACTAAAGGAGTGGTAGCAAACCCCATTGTTATAAAAGAGGCAAAGATAGCAATAACAGAAACCATAAACACCTCTCTACCTTTTCCATACTTCTCTCCAAAGATGGCAGCAGGAGCCATAGCCACAAAACCAAATATCATAGCAGGGAAATAGACCTTCCATAGTTCAGATTTCTCCCATCCAAATCCACCATCTTGAACGCTATGAGTCATAACAATAGGAATAATAAAAAACGCCATTGTCATAATAGAGGAGTGAAACAGAAAGGTTACATACATTCTAACTAATGCTTTGTCTTGAAATACATCAAAAAACTTTGACTCTTCCTCTGCGTAACTATGGACAATTTTAGGAGGCTTTGGAACTGCTGTAAAGAGTACCCCAATTGCCATGACTGAAAGAATTGCCGTTAGCCAAAAGAGTTTGTCGATTCCCCAATTTCCCCCAACAATAGGAGCTACTATCATAGCTACAGCAAAACTTAAAGCAATAGTCCCACCCATAATAGCCATAGCATGAGCTCTCTGCTCCTCTTTTACCAAGTCGGCTATCATCGCTGAGACAACAGAACCAATAGCACCTGCTCCTTGTAGAAAACGCCCAATCATTAACATATAGATATTGTCAGCCATTGCAGCGATGACTGAACCCACAATAAAGATAATAAGCCCAAAAAAGAGTACAGGTTTCCGTCCAAATTTGTCAGACATAAGTCCAAATGGCACTTGAAAAATAGCTTGAGTAAGTGCATACCCACCAACAGTAACTCCAGCTAAAAATGGTGTAGCCCCCTCCATTTTTAGGGCATATACAGAGAGAACAGGTAGGACTATAAAGAGTCCAAAAAATCGTAATGCAACAATAAAGTTTAAAGGCATTATCTCTTTAATCATAATAACATCTCCAATAAGATAAAATTTGTCCTATTATATAACTAAAAGGTTAAACCTAAATGAAAATCGTTTTAGCAACAGCTAACAAGGGAAAAGTGCGAGAGTTTAAAAAGATGTGTGATACAGAGGTTATTGCCTTTTCAGACATTTTAGGAGAGGTGGATATAGTAGAAGATGCCGATACTTTTAAAGGCAATGCACTTATAAAAGCTAGAACCATATATGAAAAATTAGAAGATGAAGATGCTATTGTGGTCTCTGATGACAGTGGTATCTCTGTGCCTCTACTTGGAGGTACTCCAGGAGTCTACTCAGCACGTTATGCAGGTGAGGGTGCTAGTGATAAAGAGAACCTTTATAAATTGGTAGATGCGGTAAAAGAGGTAGGAGTAGAGAAAACTCCTGCTTACTATACTGCTGCTGTTGCCATTGTAAGCAAGTTTGGTGAGTATGTTGTTCACGGTTGGATGCATGGAGATGTTTTAGCTACAACTAGAGGAGAGAATGGTTTTGGTTATGACCCTATGTTTGTACCAAGTGGGTATGAGCAGACATTAGGTGAGTTAGAGGATGAGGTGAAAAAGTCAATTTCACATCGAGGAAAAGCGTTAGAGTTGGCAAAGCCAATTATTAAAATGTTACAAGGAAAAAAGTGATAATGAAAAAAATAGTAAATGAGATAGAAGAGGCTCTAAAACAAGAGCTACAACAAGATAAACCACTACATAAACAGATAGCAGAGCAGTTAACTAAAAGCCAATTTATTTGGAGAGAAGAGTATACTATTGCTGTTGCCAAAGATAACTCAAAAACAAAAGTTGCCAATCTTATAGTTTGTAGTCATTTTAATGAAGAGCCACAAACTTTTAGGGTCAAACGAGAGGGTGACTTTTGGAAAAAACTTGATGCTCGTGAGGACTACTTAGCTGTAGTTGAGTGTGCAACTTTTACCAACAACTCAACACTATGTGAGATTGAGAAAGAGGCACGAGATATTTTGCGTTCACGAAAAGAGGTTCATTCAGTAGCAGGTCTTGGATTTGTTTGGGTAGTTGAAGTAGAAGCAGGAGTAGATATTGATACTATTTTTGAACTCTATTTTAAAGATAATTTTTTAACTTTAGAGCAGGGAAGTAAAAAATATTATATTGGGTGGACAGAGAAGTTAAAAGATGTTGACATGCGAAATTTTGTCTGCCCTCCAATACAAAAAAAGGGTTAACCATGAGAGACGGAACAAAAAGAGCCAATATTAAAAGTGGTAAAGAGGTAAACATTGTCTTAAAAGAAGACCAAGGCACAGGGCGTTTAACATGGGGGATTGTAAGAGATATTTTAACAAAATCTGCTACTCATCCACATGGTATAAAAGTACGCCTTATGAGCCGTGAAGTAGGGAGGGTGAAAGAGGTTTTAAATTAAACCTTTTAAGCCTAATCTCTTTTTGAGAAACAGACATATTCAAACACTCTTTGCCTCTTTTTTTAGAAAAGATAGACTTCAAAAAGTCGTTACCCAAGAGTTTACACTACCTGATGGTGATTTTTTAGAGGTAGTTTGGAATAAAGCCACACCAAAAGATAACCAACCCATTGTAGTACTTTTTCATGGCTTAGCAGGTTCAGTTAATTCGCCATATATTGTAGGGCTTATGAACGCACTTCAAAAAAAAGGTTACTCTTCTGTACTTATGCACTTTCGAGGGTGTGGTAAAAAAGAAAATCTAAAACCAAGAGCCTACCACTCAGGTGATACAGCCGATGCTAAAGCGTGGATAGAATATTTACACAAAACTTACCCTAACAACCCTCTACATGCTGTTGGTTTCTCTATTGGTGGGAATATGCTTTTAAAACTTTTAGGTGAGTGGCAAGAGCAAACAGCACTTCGTTCAGCCGTTTCAGTTTCTGCTCCTATGAGATTAGACATCTGTGCCGATACCATCGAAAAAGGTTTTGCAAAAGTTTACCAAGACTATCTGTTAAAACCTCTCAAAAAAAGTCTTTTAGCCAAGTACAAAAAGTTCGATATGAAAGAGCTAATAGGCATAGATGAACAAAGGGTCAAAGAGATTAAGACCATCAGAGAGTTTGATGAGTGTTATACTGCTCCAATGCATGGTTTTGCTTCGAGTGAAGAGTATTATGAGCGTTGTTCTGCACAACAATTTTTAAAAGATATTCGTACGCCAACGCTTATTATCCATGCATTAGATGACCCTTTTATGACTCCTGATATTTTACCTAAGAGTGATGAGGTTTCAGAGTTTGTTGCTTTAGAGGTTAGCCCTTGTGGTGGGCATGTTGGGTTTGTTGGTGGATTGTTTGGGGTTGAGTATTGGTTAGAGGAACAAATAATTTTAAATATAGATAAGTATTGAATTTTGCTATACT
>JALVEV010000175.1 GCA_027030605.1 Campylobacteraceae bacterium
CATCATTAAAAAGAGTTCGTTTGTAGTTAAGCCATCGGTTAAATGTCTCTTCTATTTGTGGTTTAGTTTTGGTTGCATTAAAGAGTGCATAGATATATTTTCTGTTCTCTTGCATATATTGCTCTTTTTGAGTGCTATCAAAAATAGAGAAAATCCCATACTGCATTTGGCTATATTTGTCAAAAGCTTTTTTAATATAGAGGTAACGGTTAGGGTAAAACTTTGCATAATCTAAGAGTATTGAGGCTTCATAACTCTTCTCATACATAACCTCTGTTGCATATTTGTGGTAAAAGTCATTGACTCTCTGTTTGTATATATTTGGGTGTTTATATTTGAGTTTAATGTCTTTTTCTATTTTTGTTTGATGTTTATTGGTTTTAGGTTGAGTTTTTTTTGCACAACCTATAAACAGGAGGGGTATTAATATTAAAGAGGAGGCTTTTTTTGTTATCAAAACCTCAACCCCTCATTCCCCTCAATAGTAGGCTCTTGTCTTTTCAAATCTCCAAATCCATTAGATACAGATTTAACTTTTGGATAAACATCATTATAAACATCTCTAACGCTTCTTTTCCCCTCTAAAAGCGATTTCATAATAAAATAGCTAAAGAGTCTATGTCCTTTTTTAGGATACATATTAGAAAACTGTTTATCTCTTCCTGCTGTTAGTACTACCATTTTATCGTGATTAAATGTAACTTTTTTAGGTACAAGCCTAGCTCCAGCTACTCCTTTAATAACACTTACACCATCAGTAGCACCACTAAAACAGCTATCCATAATAGCTATAATTTTACTTGCTTTTGAGTTAGACAAGAGATTGTATATATTGGTAAGTTTAAAAAATGGACTTCTACCAATATAATCAGGTATCTTATCTTTTGGTAGCATATAAGGCTCTCTATTTGGCAACATAGGAATACCATGACCAGAGTAGAAGAAATATATAGTATCTCCCTCTTTTACATTTTCAAGCATTAGATTTAAATTATCTTCAATTTGTCCACTAGTAGCTTGATTTCCAATAAGTTTATAACTATTTGGCTTATCTTTAACACCTAAACATTTTTGAGCTACTTCTACAAAAATTTCAGCACTTCTTTTTGAAAATGGTACATTATCAGTATTATCATAATTTTCTGCTCCTATAACAAAAAGCCATTTTTTAGGGTCTTTTGGAGCTTCACTACTTTTAGAGATTAAATTAGGTAAATCATCTTGAAAATTAGCAATTATACTGTCTGCATCTTCGGTATAAGATAAACCAATAACTGTATATTTGTCTTTTAGGTTTGGATTTTGTAAAGATAAGTCATTTTGTGCATAATGAGTATCTATCTTTTTATCTTTAAGCTTCACTTCTATTTTTTGAGGTTTATAATCTGTTTGAGCTAATTTAGCATAGTAGTTATCTACTTTTATCTCATTTAGTGTTAGTTTATTTTGACTATACTTATAAGTCACTATAGGAGAGTAATATTTTTTTGATTTAAATGCTCGTGCTTTATCTAATGGAACTTTTAGATATACTTTTTTATGATAATTTTGATTAGAACCGTATAAATCAGCATACATAAGTTGATTTTCTGCATCATATCTTAAATTTCTTAAGGCTAAGTTTCCTACTAAATATCTCATAGCAATAGAGGTAAAATATGGCATGTATTTTTGTATATTCTCTTTTTTTGCTTTTTGTTCTGCTTCTATTTGACTTAAATCATTTTGGTGAAGTCGTTTTAACTCTTCTACTTTTTGGTTTCTCTCTTCAACTTTTTGTCTAAAATCTAACTGCAATTTTCTAATTTGTTCTTCTCTTTGCAACATTGCTTGTCTTACTCGATTATTAAACATTGCCTTTGTTTCAAATTCACTTTTTGTTAATTTTGGAACATCAGGGAGTATTGGTTTTGGGATTTTTGGTGGGATTAGAATTTTAATGTTTTTTTGTGATTTTGATGAAAGATATAAATTGGCTAGTCGTTGTGATAATATAGCTGTAGCATCAAAAATATTTTTTTGTTTTAAATCAGATAAATCAACTATACCTTTAAAATTCTCACTTTCATCAAAAATTATAAGACCATTTGCATTAAATTCATTTCTTGAAAGTTTTATTTTAGAACTTATATCTCTTGGATTTAATCTTATAACAATTAATTCACTATTAGCTATATTTTTCTTTATATAAGGTAGTTTTGATTTAATTATGGATTCTTTAAATTTTTTACTTGAAAAAGTTGCACTATACGCACCTGCCTCAAGTATACCTAAACCAGCAGTAAATGTTATAACAACAGCTTTGACTAATGTATCCTGTATTATTTTATTTGCATAAGTATAATAACTATGACAATAATCATCACTAGCTTCATTCTCACCAACAAGGTTACCACAGTGCAACCCCTTTTCATCATAAAATAACTTATCATAGATAGGATAATATCCATTAGTATAAACTCGTACAATCTCTTCATCTTTATTTTTATGCAATATTTTTTTTGAAATTTTCGTAAGTTTATATCCATCTTTTAGATAAGCATAAAAGAGAAAATTGCCACTCTTTGCAATATT
>JALVEV010000176.1 GCA_027030605.1 Campylobacteraceae bacterium
AGAGGGGGTCAAGAGTATTCATGATGTACGTATTATTACTATTGTTGCATCAAATTTTGATGAGAGCAATATGGAGATTGACCCTGCTATGGCTGCTCGTTTTAAAAAGAAGATACACTTTAGACTTCCAAACGAAGAGGAGCGTGAAGCACTACTTCGACACTTTATGAAACCTGTAGAGAACAGAGAGGAGAGTATTGACTTTACTAAACTAGCTAAAGCTTTTTCTCAAACTAGCCCAAGAACTCTACAAACCATTGTTCAAGAGGCTTCTCTACTAGCCATTTCTAAACAAGAAAAAGTTAACCAAGAGCATCTAATGAAAGCTTTTGAGGTGGTTATGATTGGGCAATCGAACCGTAAAACGACTAAAAATAAGGAAAAAGAGAGACACATTATCTCCATTCATGAGATTGGTCACTTCTTAACCAACTTTAAACAGACACTTAAAGAGAATGAGTTTGATATGGATAAGACTCAAAAAGAGATGAAAGTGATAAAAATCTCCTCTGAGAGTATCTCTCGTGCCAATGCATTGGGGTATGTCTTAAGCGAATCAGATGACCTCTTACTTCATAGCATAGAGGAGTTAGAAAAAGAGGTTCGCATACTCTACGGAGGGGTTGCATCCGAAGAGTTAATCTTTGGAAAGCAGAACATTACCACAGGTTCAGCTAATGATATTGAGAAGATTACTCACATATTAAACCATCTCTTTGTGGAGACCTCTGCCTACTCTACTTCCAAACTAAAGTTAGATAACCTAGATGGCTTAAAAAAGATAGCTTACGAAAAGATGGAAGCAAAGGCAGAAGAGCTATACAGTGAAACCCTAGAGATATTAAGAGATGACCAAGAGCTTATTAAGCACTTAGCCAATGAACTTATTGAGCGTTGGGTACTCTCTAAAGAGGAGATTTTTGAGGAGATTCGGAAGTTTAAAACTCTATCAGATAAATAGACAACCTAACATAATCATCTCTATTACTGTTTCTTCTCTATTTATTTTTTCTACTTTAAGATTATTTTATGACTAAATCCCGAAAAAAGGTGCTATACTTCGCTTTCAAATTAAATAATTATGGAGAATAATATGGGATTTTTTAGTAAATTTTCATCAAATACAGAATTAACACCAGCAATTGCTTTAGCGACAAGTATGATATATATGATGTCAGTAGATGGGGAGGTTTCTGATGAAGAGATGAACTATCTAGCAGTTAAGCTTTACGCAATTGGAGATGCAGAAGAGCTAGTTGAGCTTTCTAGAAAATACTCTAAAAAGCAAGACCTACAAGCATTTCAAAAAGAGGCAAATGAGAAGTTAACCCAAGACCAAAAGTTTACTATTTTAGCTAACTTAATTGATATCCTTTTAGCTGATGGTAGTGCTGAAGAGGAAGAACAAGAGTTATTCTTCTCTTTTTGTGAAGCTTTTGGTGTTTCAGAAGATGATATTCAAGTCTATATAGATATTATCTCAGTTAAAAATGATTTGGCAAGTTTTGTAGAGTAGTTTAAAACTATACTACCACCCTTTCAACTCCTCTAAACGTGCAATACGTTGCTCGGTCGTTGGGTGGGTACTAAAGAGCTGTTGCATTGAAAAATCTTTCCCTGTAAAAGGGTTTACTATAAACATATGAGCCGTTTGTGGTTCAGCCTCTGGCAAGACCATTCCTCTTGCATAATAATCAAGCTTCTGTAAAGCACTCTGTAACCATTCAGGGTGTCCTGTCATTCTTGCAGCACCCTCATCTGCCATAAACTCACGGTTTCTACTCACTGTCATCTGAATAATGGTTGCAGCCAATGGCATAACAACCATTAAAACCATCATCACTATAGGATTTGGTCTATCATCATCACTACTTCCACCGAAGAACATTCCAAAGTTTGCTAACATAGCAATAGCCCCTGCAAGAGTTGCAGCAATGGTTCCTACTAACATATCATAGTGCTTAATATGGCTCAACTCATGAGCAATAACAGCCTCTACCTCATCTTCATCTAACAGCTCTAAAAGCCCCTCTGTTACAGCCACAACAGCATGTTCATAGTCACGACCTGTTGCAAAAGCATTTGGCATCTCTTCAGGAATAATGTAGAGCTGAGGCATTGGAAGGTTTGCTTTACGAGTCAATCGCTCAACAATCTCATAGAGTCCACGAGCTTGACTTCTGGTTACAGGAATAGCATGATAGTGTTTAAGTACCTGCTCATGAGAATAAAAATAGGCATAAAAGTTCATACCCATTGCCCCAAGAAAAGCTAAAATCATTCCTGTTTGACCAGCAATCAATCCACCAAACCAAATAAAAAGGAGGGTCAATCCTATCATTAACATATAAGTTTTAAACTGTTCCATTCACACACTCCTTTTTATTTTTTAATATCTTACTTCTTTTTTGGTATGGTAATGGTTAAAACACCATTTTTATAGTCACTTTTATAATGCTCTACATCAGCATCTTTTGGTAGTGTCATTCCACGCTGTACCATACCTACATGACGCTCTTGATGGATAATCTTTCCATCCTCTTTTTTCTCTTTACTCTCTTCACTTTTAGCAGTAACACTTAGGTAGTTTCCCTGAACATCTATTTTAATATTTTTACTATCCATACCTGCTAAATCCATCTTAAGCTCATAACTCTCACCTTTATCTATTAGGTCAGTATCTGGCTTAAAGGAGAATCCTTTTTCAAAACTTGGGTCAAGAGCTAACCCTTTAAAGGCATTTTTATTAAACTCTTCAAAGATTCTGTTCATATCCTCTTGCAACTTTTGAAAATGCTGAAAAACTGGGTCATTGGCAAAAGGATTTTTTGTCAAGTTAGCATCAGCATGAATCGCCACCATAGGAATGGTAGCTAAAAGTATGGTTTTTAACAATCTATTTTTCACTGCTAACCCCTTACTTAATCGAAATATTACGAGCTTTTCTTGACTCCTCTTTCTCTAAAGAAATATAGAGTCTACCATCTTCATAGTGGGCGGAGATTTTCTCTCTATCAACATCTTTTGGCAAGATGAAGCTTCGAGAGATAAGTCCATAGTTACTTTCACAGAGGTAATAGTCACTCTCTTTTACCTCATTTTTGGTTCTTCTAATAGCATTGACAGTAAGGTAGTCATCTTCTATCTTAAGCTCAATCTCATCTTTGTTTACCCCTGGTAAATCTATCTCAATATCGTAAGTATCAGGGCTATGTTTTGCAAAGTTTGCTAAAGGTAGATGTCTAGCGACATTTCCTAAAGCCTCTTTTGCTACCTCTAACCCTTTTTCAACTTTCTCTTCAACAGCATTTACTAACTCTTTTCCATTCTCAATAATTTTTTCTTTTGTTGCACTCATCATTCACTCCTTATTACTTAATCTCAATTTTTTTGCTTGAGTTATCTACTTTTAGTTTTGGAATGGCAATCTCTAAGACTCCATTGACAAACTCAGCTTCAATATTTTCAATATCTACCTTCTCTGGAAGTGTAAAGCTTCGAGAGAAAACACCATAACGACTCTCTACTTTGTGGTAGTCTTCATCTTTGACTTCATCTCTTACGTTTCTCTCTCCTGAGATAGTAAGAACATTTCCATCTACACTAATGTCCACATCTTTTTTCTTGACTCCTGGAAGCTCTACTTCTATATGATAAGCATCCTCTGTCTCTCGTGTATTGACCTTTGGGCGAAAATCAACTACTGGTTGTTCAGCTGTTGTCTGCTCACCAATGGTGTTTATAATTGCATTTACAAGGTCAAAACTCTTTCTAATATCGTTAAATGGTTCATATCTTTTTACTAACATTTTATCTTCCTTTTATTTAGTTTTCTTTAGCCTATCTCGCTAAATATGAGAGAATTATAATGTAGGAGGAGGGAAAAAAAATGCCACTTTAGTTGCATTATTGATTTTTTTAGGGGATGATTTTAGGATTTAATATGTTGGTATTATGAGCAAGGGCAGACACGGAGGTCGCTCCTACATGTTGTTGAGGTTAAAAAATATTTTTCATGAATGAATAGATTTTTTTAATTGTCACAAAATAAAATCTGAAAAACATATAAACACCTGTAGGGGCGACCTCCGTGTCTGCCCATATTCGCATACCAAAATATTCTAAACCCTAAAACCCATACAATCCACGCACCTGAAAAACATGCTCTTTCAGAATAGAAGGCTCCATTACCTCAGCAAAGGTATAACTAGACATCAGACGAATATTTTTTTTGAAGTAGTAGTTAAAAGCCAATGTCAAATCAACCTCTTCTCTTGGATGATGTTTTTTATCTTGCAATCTAATCTTACTTGCTCTAAAGGCAACCTGTAAAGCATGTTTTTTAATCTTAGTTCGTGAAAACTTTGCTGTTTTAACCTTATATTTTCTATGTTCACCTGTTAAAAAGAAGCTCACTTGACCATACCACCCATCAAACTCATAGCTATTTTTTTTATTGAATGCATTAAGAGCAACATACTCTCCCTGAAAAGAGAATGAGCCTTTTACTACAGCTGTCTCTAGCCCTACTCTTTTTGTTTTAGTTACATTTTTAATCTTACTTTTTATAAGCGAACCACTATAGAGATGTGAACCTGCATCGGTAGAGTACTTCATCGACTTAGCATGATATTTGGTTTCTCCTGCTGAAGCTCCTACATGTACTAAGTTCTCTTTTGAGTGAACAAGGGCATAGGTAAGACGACCAATAAGAGAAGTTCCATCTCTTTTTTTTGCAAAAAGCTTATCTAACGATTTACCAAAGATACCAAAAGTAACTGTTCCATGATGAATCCCATCCACATAAGACCCACTAACTACAACACCAAGCTTACGTTTTTGCATAAAGGTATGAACCATAGAGCGTTCCATAAATGTACTATTTTTTGAACTAATAAGTGCTTCTAACCCAATTGGTTCTTTGATATTTCCAGCCTGTATACCTAAATTACTTAATGCTTGATACTCGATATTGACATCTTTCCAACGGTTTTTCCCTGTAAAACTATACTCTATCTCATACTCTAGTTTAGGAGTAATTTTTCCTTGTAAAGAGAGCCTTGCACGGCGTATCTCACCACCTTGAGTATCGACATCATCTCCCTCTATCCATACTCTGTCTACAACAATCTGTCCACCTAACTTCTCTTCTGTTCCCTCAAGAGTAATCAACAGTAGCAGTATAACTATCACAACTCTCATACCCTACTCCTTAATTATCTGATAATCTGCTCCATGTGTAGTCACAGAACCATTATCTTGAACAATAAATAAACTACCATCTTTAAGAGATGTCACCCCCTCTGCATAACCAATATCGATATCTTTATGACTGAGACTTAAGAGATTTCTCTTTTTATCCCAAAACCATAGAGAAAAGTCATCTTTTCGTTTGCCCACACTCCCTGAGACAATCCAATACCCCTCTCTCTTTTTATCCCAACTCATCGCTCGAATACCATCGCCATATAAATCTAATAAAATAGGTTTTGCCAACTTAGGCTTCTCATGTTTATCAAACAGAGCATTTGGATTCTTTAGTTCTATTACTACGGCTTTACCCTTTATGAGAGGACTTCTTAAACCAATCAAAAGAGATCTCTTCTCTCTATCATAGGTTAAAGCCTCTATATTTATCTGTTTTTTTCTCTTATGAGAGGAACTATTGAGTGTGGGATGAAGCTTTTGTAAAAATGCTAATAGCCCATGGTAATGTTTAAAGTTAGAGACTCTACCATGCTCATAATCTAAACGAACAATCTGTTCTCTTGCCTTTTTATGTTTATCTTTCTTGTTGGTAGTGTGGGAGGTAATAAGATAGAGTTGATTATCTTCATTCATAGCTACACCCTCAACATCTCTTACCTTATGCTCCAAACGCATTTTAATTTTTTGGCTCATTTTAGGTTCACCTAACTCTTCTACTTTTCCATCTTTACTTACGGAGATAACTTGTAGCGTCTTTCTACTCTCATCTTCAACCAATAGAACTTTCCCATCTTGCAGTGTTACTGCACCAGAGGGTTCATAAACCTTACTAAACTGCATAGGGATTTGAGCAATTGCCATACGATTAAACAGTGCAACAATCATCAAAATAGCACTTAGACTAAGACCTAATCCAAAAGCTGTATAGGCTCTTTTTAACCAACTATATTTCACTTTAATCTCTGCTCCTAAAATATGTATATGTTTAATAATATGCTCATGAACCTCTCGCTTATTTTTTAAAATCTCCCGAACACTATGAACATAATCATTAGGTGATGTCTCTGACATATCTTGAAAATAGGCAACTGAATTAAAATTTGCTCTATGCTCTTTTTTAATAAACTGTCGCTTATCTCGTGGACGAATTGCCATGGTTGCAAGTAAAATTGAGACCAATGCTGTTAAAAGAATCGTAACAAAAGGATATATCATATTAGAATTATTTAAGTAGAGTCCAGAGGCGGTAATAATCACGGTCAAAATGAATCCATTGACTGAGATAAGTACACTCGCTTTAGAGTCTGCTAATGCTGTAAGTTCAAGATTTGCACGAAGAGCATTTCTAAACAGTGTTTCAATTGAGCGAAAATCTTTACTCTTTTTAGCTTTACTATCTTTTATTGTTTTTTCAAGAAGGCGACTTTTGTCTTCTACTTTTTTCTCTTTATTCTCTTTCATAAAGCACCTTCAATAAATGTTGTTTTATGTTTTTAAATGTGATATTATACAGATATTATTTTAACTTTTCTCTATTTTATCTGCCTTATTGACATAATTTTTCTTAATAGTAAAGAAGATATTTGAGAAGTACTCAACTAGCACAACACTAATTCCAGAGGCGATTACTACATTATAATCAAAGGTGGTCTCTAGTGACAACACAACAGCAGTAAGAGGTAACTTCATAATTATACCCATAAATATAGAAGCCCCAATAGCAGCAAAGTAGAAAGGTTCAACAGGAAACATAAAAAAGCTCATCATCTCTCCAAAACCATAACCAATCAATGCTCCAATACTCATAAGGGGCAAAAAGACTCCCCCTACTGCATTGGAGTATATAGCAACTGTTGTTCCAATAATTCTTAAAAAGATAATAGTAAAAATTACAAAAATAGAGATATGATTCTCTTGATTCATTAAGTTTATAACTATCTCTTTGCCTGAAAATGCTGCTTGTGGCTCTAGTAGCAAAATAGTTCCAATAACTCCTCCTCCAAGTAGAGCGAAGATATGATTACGATAGTTATGATACTTCTTAAAAAGCTCAATATCAATAAAATGCAATACCTTCTTTTTCATAAATAGATACAAATATATAAATACTGTAATAAATGGTATAAAAAATAGATTTGAAATAATATAGTTGTTGTCCATTACTCTACCTGCTGAGTGTGCAAAAGTGATAGTATCTAAGTAGTTTGCTGTAATTGCAAAGGCTATTACAGAAGCCAAAATAAGATAGGTAATATACTGTTTAATAAACTGATAGGCAATATTCTCAACAGCAAAAGCAATCCCTGTCATAGGAGAGACAAATATAGCTGCAATCCCTGCACTAGCTCCTACTGAAATCATCATCTTAATCAACATCGTTGGTAACCTAAAGAGCCTATGAATCTGATATGCAATCATAGCTCCAATAGTAGCACTAGGTCCCTCTGTTCCTACCATAAACCCACTAGAGAGAGACATTGCTGAAGCAAGAATTTTTAAAAATAGTGTCTTTACCTTTAGAACCATTCTGTTCTCAGAGACAGACTCTGCAATCTCACTTACACCATACTCTCTAATATTACTATCTTTAGACGAGAGATAATTAACAAAAAATATAGCCACAGTAGGAACCAAATAGAGATACCATACAGGAAGAGTTGGAACAGTTTTAAGTGGGTCACCATCAAATATAAAATAGGTTAAAAAGACAATAAGTAGTTCATAAAATGTAATAAACGCACCTGTAATTATGCCTGTCAATATAGTTGCAATTATTAGTTTCCCTATCATCCTCTATTTCCATTTTTATTGCTATTGTAACAAAAGGAGTTTAGGAAAAAATTGTATAGTGATAACTTCTTATAAACTTAGACTATTTTAATTTAAAAGTAACTGTTCAGAGGTATCTAACAACTTTTTAACATCTTTAATATATATATTTTTACGCTCATTCTCTACAATCTGTTGTGCCTCTAACTCTTTAAGGTGTCGCTCAACTACATTTCTAACTGTACCTAGTAGCTTTGCTATCTCTGTCTTAGATAGGTTTTGAAGTAACTGATAGTAGTGATGACTATTTGGATTAATATTTTGCAGTAAAAGCTTTGAGAGCCGCTCTGCTGTTGAGTACAAAGAGAGGTCACTTGCTAACTCTTCAGTATGACGCATCTGAGAAGCAAGATATGGAAAAAAGTGTCTATTGAACTGCTCATTTGTTCTTAGCCACTCACGAACTTTTCCTATAGGAAGTTCAAGCAACTCTACTCTCTCAATAACCTCATAAAGCACATCATGAGGTTGCCCATCTAACAAAATAATAGTATCAAACATATCTCCTCTACGATATACAAAAAGAGTCTGCTCCTTTGCTGTCTCTAGATTCATCTGAAAACTCTTTATCTTTCCATTTAAAACAATATAAAAGTACTCTAAGAGCTCTCCATCGAGAAAGGGGGTCTCTTTCTTTTTGAAAGATATAACTTTTCCATACTGCAAAAACTCTTGCTCAAAACGTTGCTCAAAATCATTAAATAATTTAATATCATAATTTATCATAGAGGAGTGACCTTTTTAGGACATTATAACCATAGTTAAATAAAAATGGCATATAATTATAAGTCTATTTTGATAGTTAAGTAGAAAAAATTGACTAATAAATACTCTATAGGTAAGTAAAAATACAAACTAGCCTAAAGTTACTGTATGTAACTTACGAATAACACGTATAAGCTCATCTTTTTCATAATCTAAAGTGATAGTATTTATAGCTATCTCTGCTTCATAGAGAGTAAATGTATGCTGTTTTAAATACAATACACCATCTACTAAACATTGTGCCAACTCTACAGCATATCTGTTTGGATTATATTTACTCAAAACACGATGCATCTTTAGAGCATTTTGATGTAGCTCATCTGACTCATCATACTTCTGTAGATGTAGGTAGATAATCGAAAGGTTAGAGAAGACATGAGCAATAGGCAAACCATACTCTATAGGTTTAGTTTTAGCTAACTCTATGTAAAGAGCCAATGCCTCTTTGTAACGCTCTATAGCTTTGCTATACTGCATCTTCATCGCATAACTATTTGCTAACTCATTTAAAATAATTGCACGGTCATGTAATTTCATCTCTATCTCCTTTAACACTCCTTTATATACTATAATACTAAAGATTTTTTAAAGCTAGATAAAATCTATTTATAAGTTTATAAATTATAGGATTATCATTATCACCTTGTATATGTATGTGACTTCTATGTATGGAAATGTTGGGTACTCCATGCTTAACCTTTATGGTGTCCTAAAGTACAGAACTCTTTAGCATTAGAGTCATCAATTAAAAGTAGTTCATCGGGTCTAATCTTGTTGTAGGTTGCTGACTCTTGAACAGAGTAGACCTTAACCCCTAGCTCTTTTAA
>JALVEV010000177.1 GCA_027030605.1 Campylobacteraceae bacterium
TACGTCCTAATGTCTTTTCATGAATATGGTGTCGACGTATTACCTCACTTCGAGGGTCTTGTGAAACCTTTTTCATAGGAAACAGATACTGCCACTTGGTCTCAAACTTTACTTTTGGGTATTTTCTCTCTAACGTATAAGGCAGATATACTGTTCCATAACCATCAGCCATATCTTTTTTATGAAGCTCCTCAACTACAGCTACTTGAACTTTAAGTTGCTCTTTTATCTTTTTAGGTGAAGTGATGTATATGTCATTTTTAGCAATATTAGCAGGAGCAAATGGATACATGGATATGGAGCTATGGATAAAATCAAAAACAACCCACCCTGAACAACCCTATCACTCTTCAAACTCCCCTCAAGCCAACATCCTGCACCTGTGGTGCAGGATTAACGGCAGTGCTGAGTCTTCTTTTTGCCAACCTAACCTGCTACCGCAGGTAGACGGTTAATGATTTATATAGGACGTTTAGTCTTTTCTTGGGGATGTGGACAAGATAGGAATATTGCAAATCCATAAAAACCTCGTAGTAAACAAATGCCCTCTCTAAGAAATTTAATTGCTAGAATCCATCGTGACCTAAATCTACCTCTTAATCAACCAAGAGAAAGTTAACCCAGAGGTTACAAAAACCGTAACGGCATAGACCGTCCAAATCAAAGGAAAGACCATCCCTTTTAAGCCATCTGCTCCCTCAACAACATGAATTGTCCAGATATTGGGTAAAATGACGATGGAGAGTGTCATTGACAAAACTACAGCATGCAGCACTAACAGAATATTTTTCATATTAAACATCTACTTCTCCTCTATATTGGTTGATTTAAACCAACGTTTTAAAAACTCATCTCGATTATACACTGTTGCACCCAAATCTAACTTATAGGGCATATAGGGTTGACCTAAATTGAAAAAATCAAAACCACTCTTCTCTAACTCTTGGGCTAATAGTACCAACTGAGCAGTGCCATAGTTCGCATACTTTTTCTCTCTACTTGAAAAACCTGTTAAACTAGTATAGGTTCTACCAATAATATACCCAAACTCTCCTGCAATAATCTTCCCCTCTTCATCTCTTAAAGCCACGGTTATAACATGACAATTATCATCAAGTTCATTCACCTCTTTTAAGGTTTGGAGGTAGATAGCATTAAACCAACAAAAAGCGTGATACTCTTGAAGCTTTACTAAGAGTTCATCAAAAGCATACCCCATCTCAATCTTTAGGTTTTTACGGGCAATAAGCTTTTTAACTTTTTTAGAGATATGCAAATTTTTAAAATCTAAAATGGCATACTCTTTTTGAATCTCTGGCGTTAAGTAGAGCTTACCATCTCTCTCCATGCTTACCGCAATAAACCCAGCTTTAGCCTGTGCTACATAGTACTCTGCTGAAAAATCATCACTCCAGTAGTAGTGTTGAAAGGTGTTTTCATAGATTGCAGCCATTCTCTCTTTGTCAAAAAAACTCTCTAAAGGAAGATACTCAATAGGAGAGTCAACAACCGCAATAAGCCCTTTTCCTCCAAGCTCTTTAGAGGTATCATAAGCCATCTCATAATACTCATTACCATTAAAACTAAACTCTTGAAGTATCTCCAAGCCAATTTTTCGATGATGAGCAGCAAAGGAGCGAGGATTTTTTTTGTTGATAAAAGTCACTAAAATTGGGTATTTATGATTCATAATTGCACGTGAGAAGTTAAAGAGTTTCTCTAAAATACCTGACCCTCGCAGAGACTTATCAATGCAGATTGGACCATATTGGTACGAGTTTTCAGTGCTAAGTTGTACGCCTAAATACTCCAAATTTTTCAAATCATCTATCATCACTCTAAACATTGCCCATTGAGACCAAAAGTCCCATGAAGCAGCCATGGCATAGGCTAAAACCTCATCACCCTCTTTAACTAAAAAAAGCCCCTCCTCTTCAATGAGTTGCGTTAACTGCTCTTTGGTAAATGAGGTAGTTACAAAACCATCTTCTCTATCTTCAGGAGAGATGGTCTCAACATGATATCTCTCATGCAATCTTAATGTCGATTCAATATCGGAAAAATCAGCAATTTTTAGTTCCATACTCTACCTATACCTTTACCCTAGACTCTATCGCCCTTGTTAATGAGACAATGTCAATATTGTCAAGCTCTACTCCAGTTGGAACCCCTTGAGCAATCTTAGTAAACTTAATACTACTATTAGCCAACTTATCTTCTATATATAAAATCATTGTATCGGTAGCCAATGAGGGGGGAAAAGCAAAAATAACCTCTTCAACCCCTTTTACAGCCTCTCGTAGATGATACTCATCTAAATCACTAAGTTGTGTGACAATATAGTAGACTCCTTTGTAGTGTCCACCCTCTTCAATGGTCAAAATATCTTTTGCACTCTGAACGATACAGAGCGTTGAGCTATCTCTAAACTCATCAGAGCAGATAAAACAGAGTTCATCTTCACTCATATTATGACACTTTTTACAACGTCTAATCGAGTTTACTCCCTCCTCTATGGCATGAGCCAGTTTCATCCCTGCAAAA
>JALVEV010000178.1 GCA_027030605.1 Campylobacteraceae bacterium
GTACTAAGACCAGTAAAAAAAGTATGGGTTGCTTTTTGAATGGTTAAGTCGTAGTTTTTTATGCCATTAACATCTGTACCCTCTAAAAGAGGAGGAATAAAAAGTTTATTGATATTATTAGTTAAATCACCATCAACACTTGAACTGTTTGTTCCTCCTCCACCACAACCTGTTAAAATCCATAACGACGTTACAGCACTTAGTTTTAAAAAATTTCTTCGTTTCATCTTTTTCCTTGTTTTTTAATAAATTTATATTAACTAAATAGTGTTAGTTAAATGTTACTTAACTTATTCCATCGAACTCAGGTTATAAAGAAAAGTGTGTAAAAAATGTGAAGAGAAAAAATCCTCTTCCCTAAAACCAAACCCGAACCCCACCAACAACATAACTCTCATTCAAAGGAGCAATATCAGCCGTATTACCAAAGTTTTTACTCCACTCTACCCCAATATAAGGTGCAAACTCACGTTTTATCTCGTAGCGTAAACGCATACCTGCTGTGATGTTGGAGAGACCTTTTCCTAAACCCATGCTTGGGTCATCTTTACTGTAAGCATCAACAGCAATAGAGGGGGTTAAGATAAGCTTTTGGGTAAAGAGTGCTTCATATTCAGCATCAAATCTTAGCCCCACATTACCACCTTGTCCGACCAACAGAGAGGTACGTGTCTCAAAAAAGTAGGGAGCTAAACCTTGAATGGAGAGTACACCCCATGTTTGGTTGTTGCTTCCTGCTTTGTCATAGCCTATACCAAATTGAGCGTCCCAAAAAGGGGCGATGGCTTTAGAGTAGACCAGTTGATTTTCACTTTGAGCTGAACCATCTTTTGGTTTCTCTCCTTCGGTGTAGAAGTAGAGTTTATCGGTCTCATCTCCTATCCATAGATTGGTATCCCAAGCAACATTTTTTTCACTGTTGTCTTGGTACTCTAGCTCGTCAATGGTTACTTTAGAGTAGAGTTCATTGGCACTTGCTCCTGCCATACTAAAGGTACTTATCATTATTAAGCCTAAGGCTATTTTAGTTATATTTTTCATCTTCTACTCCTAACTTACAATTACTTTTCTAAACATACCACTCATGTGATAGAGCAGATGACAATGGTACGCCCATGACCCTTTGGCATCAACATTGACCTGCATACTAATCTTAGAGCCTGGTTGCACCACAATCGTGTGTTTTCGCACAAAACGATTCTCTCCCACTTCCAAATCACTCCATAAACCGTGTAAATGCATAGGGTGGTTCATCATGGTGTCATTGATGTAGGTGATACGTAGTTGCTCCCCATAATGAAACTGTAACGGTTTCGCATCTTTGTAGGCAATACCATTAATCGACCACATATAGCGTTCCATATTTCCTGTCAATCGCAAGATTATCTCTCTGTCAGGTGTTCGTTTAGGTACAATTCCCTCTAAGCTCTCTAGGTCTGCATAGGTGAGTACACGTCGTCCATTGTTACGCAACCCTACTCCAGGGTCATCTAAACGATATTGTGGATTTTTTACCCTCATGGTTGTGCCTACACCTCGTGCCTCTTCAAGTGGTGTGATAGGAATTTTCTTTTTCATTGGCATTTTCATCTTTTTGTCACTTGGCATCGCCATATCTACCATCTCTTTGTCTCCCATCTTCATACCAATCATATCCATTCCCATATCGGCATGGGTTAAAGTTTGAGGAGCATCCATCGCAGGAGCTGTAGCAAGTTTGGTGGTACTTGGGGTCAATGAACCCAAAGCATAGCCTGAACGTTCAAGACTTTGGGCAAAGATAGCATAGGCTTTTTGGGTTTTTGGTTCAACAATCACATCATAAGTCTCAGCAACCCCAATTCTAAACTCATCTACCTCTACAGGTTTTACATTGTTTCCATCGGTCGCAACAATAGTGAGTTTTAAATCAGGAATACGCACATCAAAAAAGGTCATTGCAGAGGAGTTAATAAATCGTAGTCGTATCTTCTCCCCTACTTTGAATTGTGCCGTATATTGAGCCGTTGGTGTATGCCCATTCATTAAGTAAGTGTAGGTATAACCTGTTACATCAGAGAGGTCACGGTCACTCATTCGCATTTCGTTCCACATAGTTCGGCTCTTAAATGCCCCAAAAAATCCCTCCTCTTTCACATCAGCAAAAAAGTCACCCACCGTTCGTTGGTTAAAGTTGTAGTAGTCACTCATGGTTTTTAGTTTTCGGTAGATAGTTTCAGGCTTCTCATCACTCCAATCAGAGAGCGTTACCACATAGTCTCGGTCATACTCAAAAGGCTCTTTTGCTTTAGGGTGAACCACAATCGCCCCATAAAGCCCTGTCTGTTCTTGAAACCCTGAATGAGAATGATACCAATAAGTTCCACTCTGTTTGAGTGTAAACCTATAGGTAAACGTTGTTTTAGGTTTAATCCCATCAAAACTAATGCCAGGAACACCGTCCATGTCGGTAGGCAAAATAATCCCATGCCAATGGATTGAGCTGTCAACCTCTAAGTCATTGTAGACCTTAATGGTTACCGTATCGCCCTCATTAAAATGTAACGTTGGTGCTGTCATTTGACCATTGACTGTGGTAGCGTATTTTGGTGTGCCTGTAAAATTCACCATGGTTTTACTAATGACCAAAGAGAACTCCGTACCTCGTAATTCATGCTCTTGACTAAAGGTAGGTGTGGTGTTGTTTGCTTCAAGGGGTAAAAGACCTGAAGCCACAACGGTAGAGAGGGTAACGCCTTTGATAAATGTTCTTCTATTTAAATTATTTGTTGACATTTTTGGCTCCTATTTAATTTATTTATAGGAGCAGTATAGTAGTTTTTTTGTGGAGAGGGCGTGGAGTAAGATATTCCGTCGAACTCAGGTTATTAAAACCGATACCCTACACCAAAAGAGTGCATGGTATTGTAAAAGTTATTTTTACTCTTTGTAAAAATGTAAGAGAGAGAAAGATGAGAGCTGTAATCATACTGCAACAAGATACTTTTGTCCTCTCTTTGTAGATTGTCTTTACGATAACCAAGCGAACCATAGATACCCCTACTTAAATCATAACTTAAATAGAGATAGCCTGTGTGGATATCAAAAGCATTGTCATCATTAATCATATCGTACTGATAGCCCATCTCAACATCAATTTTTTCATAAAGATAGACATACGAGAGAGTAGCTCCATAGTCAATTTTATTTCCATCTGTATTGTAAGTAGGTATGGCTGAAGAGAGAGAAGATTTTAGATAGTGTTTAGAAGAGAGTCTAAAAGTTTTTTGTGCCAAAAGTATCGTGTCTGAAAAATCCTCTATGGTATCTATAGAGTTATCATATTTAAAGTAACCACTGCCAATGTAGAAGAGCCAACTCTCTTTAGCTAATATCAAAGAGAGACCATAGTTGTCGATGCTAGTTAGATTCTCTGCCTTTAACGATGAGAGTATTTGAACCAAACTTACCTCATATTTCTCTTTACTTCTTTTGCTCTGCTCTTTTGCCTTTTTCTGTTTCTCAGAACACCCATCGGCTGTTACGGTATCTAATATATCGGTTCCTAAACAGAGGTCTACATCATCCTCTACCCCATCAAAGTCGGTGTCAACAGCACCAAGAGAGAGGGAAATTACTACTAAAAAAAAGAGTATTCTATTCATATCTATTTACGACCCATACCCTCTCTCATATTTTGTCTATTACGGATTCTCTCTTCTTCTGTTATAGGGAATTTTCGCATATTTGTTAGATTTTTCATTCCCTCCATATTTCGCATACTATTCATATTTTTTAGCATATTTTCCATCTTTGGCATTGAGTCCATGTTGGGCATATCAGACTGTTTCATGGGATGCTCTTTGCCCATCATCTCTTTATCTGCTTTACAATCTTTCATCTCATGAACATCTTCACTATGCTCAGCGTGAAGATGTTCAACTTCTGCTTGTTTCTGCTCTGCTCTCTTCTTCTCTTGTAGCACTTTAATTGCTTCTATTCGCTCTTGTTTCTTTAGGGCAATAATATGTTGTTTTATCTCATTGACTACTTTAAACTTGTCACTTTTAGGAACTGTTTTTAGCTGATTAAAGAGTCGGGTTAAGGTCTCATCAGCATTTAAAGTCAACAAAAACAAGAGTAATATAACTAATATTCGCATTAAATTTTACCTCTTAGGTTATAAATAAAGTATAACATAACTCTATTAGCTAAACATTAGTATAATACGCCAAATATTTTAAAAAGGTAGTAAATGAGTACAAAAGATAATTGTGAACTTTGTGGTTCAGATGTTGGACTAACAGAGTATAAAGTAGAACCAAGAGATGAGACAGTAACCCTTTGTGAAACCTGTTTAGCCTCTCATGAGTCACCTTCTGACAACGAATCTCACTGGTACTGTCTAAACGATGCCATGTGGAGTGAAGTACCTGCTGTTCAAGTGATGGCTTACCGAATCTACAGCAGATTAGGCAACCAAGACCAACTCGACATGATGTATATGGAAGATGACGTTAAAGCATGGGCAGAGGCAGGATTAGAAGATGAAAATGCAGAGCCTGTTAGAGATGCAAATGGTAACATATTAAAAGAGGGTGACTCTGTTACTATCATTAAAGATTTAGTTGTTAAAGGTGCAGGTTTTACAGCAAAACAAGGGACAACGGTTAAAAATATTAGAATGGTTCCAGGTGACCCAACTCACATTCAAGGGAAAGTCAACGGCTCTACTATCTTTATTGTAGCTGCTTTTTTGAAGAAGCTTTAAGCTTTTCTCTAGAGACAAAGCAAACCTTGTCTCTAACTTTTTAAATCCCCTCTATCTATTTCTCACTTTCTTAAATTTTTCAAAAAGTTTGTTATACGACAACCGTTATAGCATGTACCACTCTTTAGAGCTTTCATCCGTCGTATATTATTAATAAGTAGTAGTAAAAAACCTAGGGCAATAACAAGTTGACTAACTCCTATTAACCAATTCTCTATCATTAGATTTTGTACTGCAAATCCAAATATAATAATAGTAATAACAAGACACATAGTATAACTCCTTAAAATTTAATAATAGTATACAATTTAAAAATAAATAATACAATCACTAACTCATTTAAAGCACCTCTATAGACCCACGATGCAAAACAACCTTCCCTTTTTTCTCCAACTCTTTGAGTGTCCGACTAATAACCACACGAGAACTACCTAATGAGTTAGCAATCTCTTCATGGGTAATTTTAATATTTTTTTCATCACGTTTTTGAATCCACTCCCACAGACGAGTATCTAGTTTTTTAAACTTAATATCATTAATAAGCATCGCTAAATCTGCCATACGAATAGTATATAGAGAGAAGATATAACTTTGATAAACAGGGGAGAGAGCAGAGAGCTTTTTAATACTCTCTTTATCTAAAATATACCCCTCTATATCGGTAATACTTTCAGCTGTTGCAATAGCATCCGTATCTGAAATGCTCGATGCAGTATTGACAATACACTGTTCACCCTCTTTAAGTGTATAGAGGTCAATACTCTCAACACCCTCATCTTGAATATAGAGTCGCACCTCTCCTTTGGTCAAAAGTAGTACAGTTTCACAAATATCACCTTGGTAAAAAAGAATATTATTTTTTGGAATTGAGATAAACTTAGCATGTTCTTCTAAAAAAGCAAGTGCTTCTTTTTCTAATGAAGCTTCAAAAGGAAATTGTTTAAGATTAAGGGGCATAATTAATACTACTCCATATAAATATAAATTCTATTTATATTCATTGTAGCATTAAAGTATTAAGAATTTGTGTATAGAAAAATAAATAGCCAAAAAGATATTGACTATTTTCCACCTACTAACTCACACTGCCCTGTAATTTTACAGATTGGACAGAAGTTAAAGATACCTGCAATAAGAGGAATTGCCCCTAAAAAGAACCAGTTGTTTCCACTATAAACTCCATAACCAATTAACCCTGCACCTAAAATAATTCTAATAGGTCGACAGAAAGCTCTTATTTTTTTTGCATTCATTTATGAATCCTTTATATTTATGTTAAATGTATTATGACAGAAAAAAGTGCTTAACAATGTAACAGTGGTTACATAGATATGATTTTTCTTGAATTTATAATATAAATTCATTATATGATAGTTATAATCTTTTAATATATATAAAGGTAAAGATATGGTTAGAACTCCCTACCCAGATAATTTTGATGAGTTAAAAAGAGAAGTTAGAGAAGCAGGACTATTAAAAAGAGTACCTGTACGTGGCACAGTAGAGATGGTAGGGATAATTATCTCACTTATTATAATTTTTTCAACCCTACAATATTGGAATCCAGTTTTACTTGGTTTAGCATTAACAATTATAAGCACTAGAGCTGTATTTGTCTCTCATGATATATTACATCTTCAATACTTCAAAAGTAAAAAGCTCTCATTTAAGCTCTCTTACCCTTTCTCAGCTATTATTTTAAGTAACTCCTCCTCTTGGTGGGACTATAAACACAATATTAATCACCATACTTACTGTAATATAATTGAAAAAGATGAAGATATTAGAGCATTAGATGGAGCCTTTACCAATGATAAACATCGTGGAGATAGTGAGTTTTTAAAAAAGTACAAGCACATTGTCTTTTGGGGAGCGATGTTCTTTATGAACTTTGCATTCATTGTCCAATCTTATAACTTCGTTATAAAACGTAAACTCTGGGGAGAGTTAGCACTTATGCTTCTTCATTGGCCTATTATTTGGGGAACTATCTTTTACAATCTTGGATTTGAAAATGGACTTATTACCTTTTTAGTTTTTAACTTTACTGTCTCTCCTTGGTTAGCTTTTGGGTTTATTACTAACCATTTAGGGTGTGATGTTTTTGAAGAGGAAGAGGGTAAAAAACTCTCATGGATGGAGTTACAGATGCGTGGAAGTCGTTCACTAACTGGTGGTAAATTTATTCATTGGTTCTATGGTGGGCTTAACACACAGATAGAACACCACCTCTTTCCAAAAGCTCCTAGATTTAACCTACTTAAAGTACAAGAGATAACTAAAAACTTTGCAAAGAGACATAATATCTTCTATTTTGAAACTACTCCTCTTCAAGCATATATACAAATTAACGAGGCTTTAAAGGTTTATAAGTAAAATGGTAAGGATAAGGTAACAACCTTATCCATCTCTATAAAAAGGAAACCATTATGCAAAAAATTATACTACTAACAGCCCTTCTTACTAGCTCTATCTTAGCACAATTTAATGCCAATATCTCACCCATAACACCTCAAGTTCAAAAAAGAATGATAAATGGGAACTCATGGAGAAACACCTGCCCTGTCTCTCTTTATGATTTACGATATATTCAAGTGAATCATTGGGATTTTAATGGAAAAACTGTCTCAGGAGAACTAATTGTCCATAAAGATATTGCCAATGAAGTTGTCTATATCTTCGAAGAGCTTTACAATCTTCACTACCCTATTCGTCAAATGAGACTGGTAAGTGATTTTAAAGCTAATGACTGGAAGTCTATTGATGCTGATAACACCTCTGCTTTCAACTGCCGACCTGTTACAGGTAAAAAAAATAAGTGGTCAAAACATGCCTATGGTCTAGCCATTGACATTAACCCTTTAGAGAATCCCTATATCTCAAAAACAGGTCACATATCACATAAAGGCTCTCTAAAGTACCGAAAAAGAGTTCATCGCTACAACACCTACCCTGACCATGCAGTGCTTCTAAAATATGATAAAGCCACACAAGTTTTTAAAAAATATGGCTGGAGATGGGGTGGTGATTGGAAATATAGTAAAGATTACCAACACTTTGTAAAATAACTACTTTGAGGAGCGTTTACGAGGGGAGACAATAACCCCTTGAAACTTATCGCTTAACTCATTCCATTTTGTCATTGTTGTCGGTAATTCAAAAAGACCACCTAAAGGAAGAGTCTTAAACTCTTTTCCTGTTAGCTTCTTAAGTATATTTGAAAATTTTTCATAAGGAATACCATAAAATATCTTTAGTGTTGTAGAGTCATTAATCTGCGTAACAAGGTTAATTACTTGACCATTTTTTAAATGAACTCTCATTCCGTAAACATCTCCTTTAAAAAAGAGCTGTTCTACTCTATTTGCATCAAAAATTTTACCTATAAGCTCCTGCATATTTTTCTCAAAATGATAACCATCTTCACAACTTGCAACCTCAAAATAGGTTCCATCACTAAGAGAATTTTGCATAACACTTAAACGATTAAAAGTAAGAGGCATTACTTTGTTACGAATACTCTCTAAAAAGATGGTTTTGTTGTTTAATTTTATCTCAACCCCTTTAGAAGTAAGCGATAAAGAGGTTGATTTGGAGTAGTAAAACATGAAAAATATTGCAGAGACTATTATTGTTAATATTGTTATATTACGTATCATTTCGAAGTATAACATAGATTTGGTTTATTTAACCACAATCTCCAAAGCATGAATAGTTCGTTTATCAAGAGGAGGAAGCTCCATAAAATCAAAAGAGTAGATTGAACTTAGGTAGTGTTGAGGATTTTTAGGAGCATAAAACTCTAACCCCTCAAACTCTATTTTAGAGAGAGGAAACATCTCCTCTATGTCAAACCATACTGCTACATCTGGCATCTCTCCACCATAGATAACCTTTAAATCTTTTTTATCCCACCCTTGATGCATAAGTGATAGAGCCTTTACTAACTTCTCTCTTATTTCAGGGTAGTCCTCTCCATTAGGTGTATGTAGACTTATAGCTGAGACAGAGCGAATAGATTCAAAAATACCATGGTAAAACTTCTTATGAAATTCACTATTAGGAAGCGTTAACATAGGGAAGATATCAACAAAAACCCCTTGGTGGTAACCTACCTCTCTACTCTCTTCATGGAACTCTACAATAGAGGCTCTATTTGAACGTAGTTTTATATAGTCAAATTTAAAGTTAGGGTCTGTCTCTTTGGTTTGAAAAAAGATGTTTTCAGAGAGTTCAGAGGCTCCAATCTCTATAAATTTATTATAGTCCTCTATAGGCATAGAGAGGTCAATGTCATCATCCCAAGGAATAAACCCTTGATGACGAACAGCACCTAAAAGCGTACCTGAATCTAGCCAATATTTTAGGTTATGTTTTTTACAAATGGCATCAAACTCTACTAGCATATCTAACATAATAAGTTGAGCTTGACGTAACTCTTTTGGGTCTATTGCCATTATGTTCTCTTCATACCATAGTAGTCATAGAGTGCATCAATTAGCACATCTGTATAGGCTCTAGTCATATCTCCCATGTGTGAGACTCTAAAGATAATATCACGCTCTGCCCCACCATTTGGACAGACCATTACTTTGTAGCCATCTTCTAAACCATTAACAATATCCATAGCACTCTTACCATCTGTTGGAGTGAGTGTTGTCATGGCATTTGGCATGTATGGAGTATACTCTTTTAGTGGTAGACCTTTTATCTCTGCTCTAAAGTACTCAGCAATATCTTTAGCTCTTTTTATGCTCTGTTGTACTCCACCTCTTCTCTTGATTTGGTTAAGTCTAGCCTCTAGTTGTAACA
>JALVEV010000179.1 GCA_027030605.1 Campylobacteraceae bacterium
GAAAGAATAGATAGATAAATATATCGCATTATAGTCCCCTTTAAAAAAAATCTCCTCTATTATACTATAGTATTGTGGAGTTATCTAGGGAACATTTAATTATCTTCTTGAACAAAAGCCAAAACTTCACTACTTGGCATTGGTCTTGCTATACCATACCCTTGGGCTTGGTCACAACCAAGCTTCTCCAAGTCAGGCAGTTGATTTTTATGCTCTACCCCTATGGCAACTACTTTATAGTTAAAAACTTTTGCCAATTTTATTGAGGCATCAACAATAGTATGGCTCTCTTTATCTTTAAGCATATCTATAACAAAACGTTTATCTATTTTAATAGTATCTATATTAAAAGTTTGAAGATGAGTAAGCGTAGAGTGACCCGTTCCAAAATCATCTAAAGCAATTTTGAAACCCATCTCTTTTAACTCTTCTATAACACTCTTACTCACATTGCTATCTTTGATAGCTGTCGCCTCATCTATCTCAAAAATAATATCTGATGTTAAAACTTTGGAGTATTTTTTTAGTAGTCTATTAACAATAGAGAGAAACTCTTCTGAATGAAACTCCAATAGACTCATATTGATACTTAAACTTAAACTCTTTCCCTCTTCTAGCCATCGCTCATACTCAATAAAGACACTCTCAATAACCCACTCACTTAAATAGCTTCTTGTCTCTAAATTATCCCAAATATAAGGTAAAAATTTATCGGGAGTTAAAAGCCCCTTTTTAGGATGATGCCAACGTAAAAGTGACTCAAAAGAGACTGTTTTTTTACTCTTAATTTCAACAATAGGTTGATAGTAAAGAAGAAACTCTCCTTTGTGAATAGCCTCTTTTATCTCTTGTGATTTTCTAGCTTTAAGTTGAAACTTAGACTCCTCATTTGGGTCAAAAAAAGCGTAAGGCATCTTTAACTCTTTGGCTCTATACATTGCTTTGTCGGCCTCTCTTAATAGCGTATCATAGGAACGGTTAGTACACTCATTACAAAATGTAATCCCTATACTAAAAGAGATATTGAGTTTATGTTTTATACCCTCATCATCTCTATAGACAACTGGCTCTAAAAAGTTTCTCTCTAAACGTTTTAAAAATTTTAAAATATGTTTATGGTCTTTTAGAAATCCTACTGCTATAACAAACTCATCTCCTCCAAATCGAGAGATAATATCAGAGGTTCTAAGTGACTTATTTAAATATTTAGCTACCTGTTTTAAGATAATATCTCCCGCATCATGCCCATAAGTATCATTAATAGGTTTAAAGCGATTTAAATCCATAGAGAGAATTGCTACCACTTTTTTCTCTTCTAGAGACTCTTTAACCAACTTATCTAACTCGGTAAAAAAGAGTTTTCGATTTGCTAAACCTGTTAAGAGGTCATGGTTTGAAGCAAACTCCAAATCTTTTTTATAGGCTTCACTCTCTCTCTCTTGTTCTAATTCTGTCACTATCTCATCTAATATATCAAACATCTGTCTCGTGTTGAGTGGTTTCATAATATATTTATCAATCTTCATATTGAGTGCTTGTGAAAGATAATCAACCTCATTATAGCCTGTAAAAAGGACTATATGTTGCTGTTGATTAAGTTTTCTTATCTTTTTACACATCTCCAAACCATCCATTTTAGGCATAGAGATATCTGCTAAAACAATGTCAGGAGAGTGTTTTTTATAAACCTCAAGACCCTCTTCACCATTATTTGCAATCAAGACTTCCTTAAAGTATCCCTCTAGAACACTCTGCACAATCTTCTGTGTAAGCTTGTCATCTTCAACATATAATAAAGTAAAATTATTGGCTTGACTAAATATGATATACTCTTTTTTTAACAGCAGTATAGCATAATATTAATTATTAATTAAAAACATATTAAAAAATGTTCAATACTTTCTCTTCAAAATCACCAAATAGATAAAATCTTTCATAACTAAAATAAGAGAATAGCCCCATAAAAGATTCATAATAAGGTTGAACTTGTAGTCAAGTCCAAAGTAGAGAATAGGAAGCCCAACTAAGATGAGCCATTTCATATAATAAAAAAAGAGAATCCCTACTCCATAAAGCTCTTTTAAAAACTCCATCATAGTAAAATCCTATAGGTAATAAAACTAAATACCCAAGCTGTAACTGTAGTAAATAGAAAGAGATAAACTAGATACTTATAGCCTCCTGCCTCTTTAGCAAATACCATTGAGGCTGCCAAACATGGTAGATAAATCATAACAAATACTATAAATGCAACTGCTGAAGCAGGAGAGATATTATCCCTTAACTCTTGAGCTAAAATATTACTATTTTTATCTACATCATCACCAATAGCATAGAGTACCCCAAGAGTTGAGACCACAACCTCTTTGGCTGCCAATCCTGCCTCTAGTGAGACGGTCATCTTCCAATCAAATCCCAAAGGTGCAAAAAATGGCTCACTAGCTTTTCCTATCTGACCTAAGTAACTTAGCTCTAACTTTTTCATTTTGAGTTGATTCTCTAACTTTTTTGCCTCCTCTTTACTA
>JALVEV010000180.1 GCA_027030605.1 Campylobacteraceae bacterium
AGTTTTAATTAACTGTGCTAGAGGTGGACTCTATGATGAGGAGGCTCTCTTAGAGGGTCTGACTTCTGGTAAAATTCATATGGCAGGGATTGATGTATTTAACAAAGAACCTGCAACTTCACACCCTCTTCTTGATTTAGACAATGTTACAGTTACTCCTCACTTAGGTGCAAATACAAAAGAGTCTCAACGAAATATTGCTATTCAGGCTGCTGAAAATGCTATTCAAGCAGGTAAAAACATTGCTTATCCAAATGCTTTGAATTTACCAATTAAAGAGAGTGAACTTCCTGACTTCTTACGCCCTTATCTTGAATTAACTCAAAAAATGGGAAATCTATCTGCTCAAGCAACGAGATGTAATATCAAAAGTATTAAAGTGGTAACACAAGGTGATGTCTCTGACTATATTGACTCATTAACTACATTTGCAACTGTTGGAATTTTAACTGAGTCTTTAGGTTCAGCAGTAAACTATGTCAATGCAGAGTTTGTAGCACAAGAGAGAGATATAAAAATTCTCAAAGAGAAAGATGTTAACCGTACAGGGCTTAACAATAAAGTGACTATTAAACTTGTAACTGAAAATGGTAACTTTACTATCTCTGGTACAGTATTTGGTGATGAGGCTCAACGTATTATAAATATAGATGGTTATGAGCTTGATTTAGAGCCAAAAGGTAGCCTTATTCTCTTTAGAAATACAGATATTCCAGGGGTTATTGCTTCTGTTGGTAAAATATTAGCTGATAACAATTTTAATATTGCAGACTTTAGACTAGGAAGAGATAAAAATGCTCAAGCTTTAGCTGTTGTTAAAATAGATGGAGAGATAACTAAAAAAGTCCTTAATGAACTCTCTGCATTAGAGGCTTGTATTAGTGTTACGCATGTAAGTATCTAACTTTTTCTCTATGACTAAATAGTCATAGAGAAAATCTTTCCTTCAGGTTGATTTTCAGCCAACCTTAAATCAAATGCCATACATACATTTCTTACAAACATTCTAGCATCCTCTTTAACAACTAATCTATTGTCATAAATCTCTACTAGATTATCATCTTTCATCTCTTGAAGTCGCTCTAAGACCTCATCTATGCTGTCTATCTTCATAGAGTCATCTTCCCATGAAGTTTCCAAATTACACATAATGTTTAAGATATGTTGTCTTACTACTAAATCTTCATCGGTTAAAATATGCCCTCTAAATATAGGCAGTCTACCCTCATTGACTCGTGCAATATAATCCTCTACCCTCTTCTCATTTTGAGCAAAAGCGTACCATGAGTCAGAGATAGAGGACATACCTAAACCTATCATAAGTTTTGTCTTTCCTGCTGTGTACCCCATAAAGTTTCTATGAAGTTTTTTATCTACCATCGCTTTGTAAAGTTTATCGGTAGGTAAAGAGAAGTGGTCCATTCCTATCTCAACATATCCTGCTTCAAAGAAAAGCTTTTTACCTAACTCATAGAGTTCACGTTTATACTCATCTTTTGGTAAATCATTCTCATCAAAACCTCTCTGCCCTACCCCTTTAATCCAAGGTACATGGGCGTAACTATAGTAGGCAATTCTATCTGGTCTCTGTTTAACTGTTAGTTCAATAGTGTTTATGATGCTCTCTTTTGTCTGATGTGGTAGACCAAAGATAATATCATGAGAGATAGACTCATACCCAATCTCTCTTGCCCAGTCATTAACTCTTTGAACATTTTCTACAGGCTGTATTCTGTTGATAGCACGTTGAACAATAGGGTCATAGTCTTGAATACCAAAACTTGTACGCTTAAAACCTAAATCAAAAAGAGTTTGAAGTTGCTCTTTAGTTGTCTCATTAGGGTGAGCTTCAAAGGAGAATTCATAGACATCACAACGTTTTGCCAATTCAAAGATTCCCTCTATCATTCGTTTTAAGTTTTTAGAAGAGAAAAAAGTTGGCGTTCCTCCTCCTAAATGAATCTCACGAATAGAGGGAGTTGAATCCAAAATATCTACATAGAGCCTCCACTCTTTAAGCAGTGTATCTATATACTTATCTTCTACAGAGTGACGTTTTGTAATATGTTTATGACAAGCACAAAAGGTACAAAGACTCTCACAATATGGTAGATGAATATATAGAGAGATTCCCTCTTTGTTATTACTTTCATTAAATGCTCGTTGAACAGTTTGAGACCAATCATTAATATCTAATCTTCCTTTATCCCAAAAAGGAACTGTAGGATAAGAGGTATATCTAGGACCTGGAATGTTATATTTTTGAATAAGGGCTGAATTGCTAAGAGGTTGCATTATTTTCCTTGAATATTATAAATGTAATTATATCTAAAGGATTTTGAAAAAAAATGATATTTATCAATATCGCTAAGCAATCATGGTATAATTCCTTTTTATAAAAAATGTTTACAAGTAGTTTTTTAAAAAAGTTGTCACAATAATTTTTATAGACTTCAAAATTTATTATCAATTCAACTCTTTTTAATCCATTTTACTTATAATAATCATAGTTTTATTTTATACAAAAGGGAGATTCAAGTGTTACAAAAAGTTATTACCCCCCTAGTTGTATCAGTTATCTGTACACAATTAGTAGAGGCTAAGGAGCTTACTAATTTGTCATTAGATAAAGCATTAACTATTATGAGAAATAATAACTTAGAGTTAAAAATCTCAAAATTTAATGAACAGATGAAGATGCAAGAGGAGAAAATAGCCAAAGGCTACAACTATGGGAAATTAGATGTAAAGCTACAGGCACTACGTTCCAATGATGCGGGAAATGTCTTTGGATTTAAAGTAAAAAGTAGAGAGGCATCTTTTCGTGATTTTGGTTTTTCAGATTTTATGGGAGCCATAGGTCAAGGAGCCCAACAAGCCAATGGTAACTTTGGAGCCTTTTCACAAGGGTTAGCACAACAGGGGGGGAATATTCTTGGTATAAAACCTAAAGATTTAAACTACCCAGATGCTAGGAACCATGTACAAACTACGCTTACTTATCAAGTTCCTCTATACACTGGTGGAAAACTAGACCAATATAGTAAAATCACCAAAGCTCTTACCTACATGAGTCAACTAGATACAGAGAAACTCTTAAATGAGAAGATATTTCAGACTAAAAAAACTTTCTATGATATTTCACTTATAGAGCAATATATTGATAAGTTGAGTAGTATTGTAAATAATATTGACAGACTAGAAGAGATTGTCGAGAGTATGAAAGATGAGGGATATGCAAAAGATATTGACAGACTTGAAGTAGAAGCTCGAAAAGCAGAAGCACAAAGTATGCTCTCTCAAGCTACATACAATAGAGAGTTAGCTTACCAATACCTCTCTTTTCTTCTTAATGAGACGGTTAGTTCTATCCAACCACTCAATAACTTAGCCCCTCTTCCAACATTTACAGATGATGAGATTGTTCAAAATAACCTTGACATTCAAAAAGCTCAACTTGGTCTAAAAATTACAGATATGGCAGTTAAAGTTGAAAAGTCTAAATTTTTACCAACGGTTGGTGCTTTTGGAGAGTATGGCTCTGCTGATAATTCAGCCTTTAATAGATTTTTTGAAAAAGATTTCTATACAGTTGGAGTACAGTTAGAGTGGAATATCTTTAACGGTGAAATAGATAAACAGAGTCTTGAAAAAGCAAAAATTAAAAATATGCAAGTGCAAGAGCAAATTGAATTAGCTAAAGCTGGTATAACCTTGCAGATTAAAAAGCTTATGACTAATATCAAAAGTAAAGATGCCGAAATTGAAAGTTTAGAGACACAGTATCAGTTTGCTGAGAAGGTTTATGAGAACTATGAGGGGCGTTACCAAGAGGGTATCGCTTCGATTACTGATGTTCTTATTAAGCAGTCAAAAGAGCTAGAGGTACTCTTAAAACTACTTACAGCAAAAAATGATAGAAATGCAAAGGTATTTGAGTTAACATCAGTTTTAAATAAAGGAGAAAATTCATGAAAAAACTATTAATAATTGGTCTGCTAGTAGCAGTAAGTTCACTAAGTGCTATTGAGCTTGAGTTGAGTGGAGCAGTACAGTCGGATAATCAGAAGATGATTACAAGTAGATACATGGGTATTGTAAAAAAGATGTTGGTCTCTGAGGGAGATATTGTAAAAAAAGGTCAACTTCTCTATCAAATAGACTCTAAAGAGATAGACTCAAAAAGAGAGCAGGTAAACTTAGCTATTTCACAAGCTCAACTAGCTCTTCAAATGAACAAAAACCAGTACTCAAATGTGCTGTTAAACCTTGGACGTTACAAAAGACTCTTTAGAAAAGGTATGGTCTCTAAATATGAGCTAGAGAATCTTGAACTTAATGCTAAAAATATGAAAGATATGGTTGCTATTGCATCGAAACAAGTTGCCCAAGCAAAAGCGATGAAAAAAGAGGTAATGAACCAATACAACTATCTTAAGCTAAGAGCACCTAATGATGGGGTTATTATTGCTAAAAAACTTAATGTTGGAGAGATGGCAATTCCTGGAATGCCAGGAGTTATTTTAACTGACCTCTCTAAACTAAGTATTATTGTTGAGATAGCAGAAAATGATATTAAGTACATCAACCCTAAACAGAAAGTTCAACTAGAGGTTCCCTCTGTAGGGTTTAAATCAACAGGAACTATTGCTTCTATTATCCCTAGTTCTAACCCTATGACACATAAATTTAAAATGAAAGTTAAATTTAATAAAAAGGGTAAATCTATATACCCAGGAATGTATGCAAAAGTATATATTAAGGGCTAATCATGGGTCAAAATAGAAATGAACCATATGTTGTAAAAGACATTGCAGGTAAATTAGGGCAAGGATTTTTAAGAAATCCTCTAACTGCTATTTTAGGTATTGTTATCTTGGCGTTAGGGTGGATTTCTCTTACCACTATGCCTAGAGAGGAGGACCCCCAAATTGCTATCTCTGGTGGTGGTGTTGTTGTTGCTATGCCAGGGGCTAGTCCTTTAGAGGTTGAAAATATTATCTCTAAACCTTTAGAGAAGAAACTTAGAGAGGTTCAAGGGGTTGAGCATGTCTATAGTATCTCTCAAAACAATGTTGGTATTGTTAATGTTATGTACTATATTGGAGAGGACAGAGAGAAGTCTAACCTTAAACTATACGATAAAGTAATGCAAAATATGGACGAGATGCCAAAAGGGGTTATGCAACCACTTGTTAAACCTTTTGATATAGATATTGATGTTCCAATTCTTACATTTGCTTTTTACCAAACACCAGACTCAAAACTATCTACTGTTGAGTTCAACGAGAAACTTCGTGATTTGAGATATAAAATTAATGGTATTCCAAATGTGGCAAAGACTACCCTCTATGGAGACCATAAAGAGCAGTATAATGTCGAAGTAGACATGGGAAAACTCTCTGCTTACCATCTCTCTTTAGGACAGATTATGCAGGCTATAAAACAACTTGCCGTAAATGTTCCTGAGGTTAAGGGAAAAACTAAAGATAAAAAGATTGTTATGTTTGGTGTCTCTAATGCAATTACTAGCATAGAAGATATAAAAAATGTCATGGTTGCCAACTATATGAACTCACCTATCTATCTTAAAGATGTTGCAAAGGTAACAGATGGTATTGACAAGCAAAACTTTAAAGATGTAGATTTAATCTTTAGAGCCAACAATGACAAATCTCAACCATTCTCAAAGACAATACCACAAGTGACTCTAGCTGTCTCTAAACTAGCAGGAACAAATGCTGTTTTTGTAGCACAAGATGTTCTAAAGATGGTAGAGGAGCATAAAGAGGAGTTTGAAAAACTTGGAATAGAGTATGTAGAGACAAGAAACTATGGTGAGAGGGCAAACCATGCTGTTGATGAGTTGATGCACCACTTAATTATTACTATTCTTATTATTGCTATTATGTTAGTCTTTGCTTTAGGGTGGAGAGAGTCGCTTATTGTTACCTTTACTGTTCCTGCCATTCTCTCAATAACACTATTTATTGCATTTATGACAGGGCAGACTATTAACCGAATTACCCTCTTTGCATTCTTGCTCTCATTGGGTCTATTGGTCGATGCAGCTATTATTGTTATTGAAAATATTCACAGACATCTACACACCCCAGGTGCCGAAAAACGTGAAATGGGTGAGATTTTGGTAGAGGCTACTGATGAAGTGGGAGCACCTACAAACATTGCTACACTAGCAATTATTTTAACTATGGTTCCTATGGCATTTGTTGGAGGAATGATGGGAGCATTTATGAAACCTATTCCTTACAATGTGCCTGTAGCACTCTTTGCATCTTTAGTTGTAGCCTATATCTTTACTCCTTACTTAAGTCTAAAACTTCTTAAAAAGCCAAAAGCTGGAGAACACCATGACATGGAAAATAATCCTTATGGTATTTGTGAACCATGTTTAGATGATGAAGATGAATCTAATAAAAAGGGGGAGAAGTAGATGAAAAAACTTGAAAATTTTGTCTTTTGGATTTTACAATCTAAGTTTAGGAAAGCAATGGTAATCATACTTACTATTGTAGCATTTTTTGCTTCTCTGCTTATGTTTCCATCTAAAGCTGTATTAGCAAGAATGCTTCCTGGAAAGAGTGCCAATACATACTCTGTATATGTAGATACTCCAACAGGTAGTTCCATTTATGAGACCAAAAAGGTAACCCAATGTGTATCTGATATTTTACGAAAAGAGAAAGAGGTTATAAATATGTCTATACATTATGGACATGGTATTCCTCTTGACTATGCAGGACTAGTTAAAGGCTCAGCTATGAAACGTACTGAAAATGTTGCAGAGATAGCAGTAAACCTAACTCCTAAAGAGGAGAGAGAAGAGCCATCTTTTCTTATGGTAAGTCGTCTTCGTCCTATTATAAAGGGTAGTTGTGAATCTGTTGTTCCTGGTACAACTATTAAGATGATAGAGCAACCAGCAGGTCCTCCTACTCTTGCTTCTATTGTAGTAGAGGTTCATGGAGACGACCTTGAACATATACGTAAACTATCTGTTGAGGTAGCAAATATCTTAAAAGATACAAAAGATTTGGTAGATGTTGATGTTATGGCTGATGATATCTATAAAAAATATAAACTTGTTCCAGATAGTGAAAAGATTGCACGTTCAGGGCTAGGAATTGAGCAGGTTAATAATATTTTATACCTTGCATTTGAGGGAATGGCTATTGCTACTAAAAACTCAACCAATCGCTCTGTTCAGATTCCTATCTTTTTAGTATTAAGCGAGGAGACTAAAGAGTTAAAAGACAAAAGTGCAGATGCAATTCGCTCAAAACTTGCTTCACTCAATCTTATGAACCAAAGAGGTATGATGGTTCCTCTTACAGAGGTTGTAGATATTGTTCAAGTTGACTCAACCCCTGGTATTATGCATAAAGATTTAGATAGAGTAATTAATGTTATTGCAGAGACAGACAATGTTTCACAAGTCTACCCTCTTTTAGATGCTAGAGAGAAGATGATGAAGTATTTTGAAAAAGAGTATAAGGTAGAGACAGCTCCTATTTCAACTTATATGTTTGACCTTATCTTAACAGACAAAAAGACAGGAGAAAAGTTCTTGCTTCGTTGGGATGGTGAGATGAAAGTTACTTTAGATACCTTTAGAGACTTAGGTGCTGCCTTTATTGCTGCGTTGGTGCTTATCTTCTTCTTGCTAGTTATCTACTATAAGAGTTTTGCACTAAGTGGTATTATTTTAGGTGGTTCATTCCTCTCTCTTATTGGGGTTATTGTTGGACACTGGGTTGCTGACTTGGTAACAGTAAATACCTTCTTCCTTACTGCAACATCACTTATTGGGTTTATTGCTCTTATGGGAATTAGTTCAAGAAACTCTCTACTACTTATTGACTTTGCAATGAGTCTAATTAGCGAAGAGGGAATGGAGAAAAAAAGAGCTATTGCACATGCAACAGCTATTAGAGCTACACCTATCTTCTTGACTGCTGTTGCTATTATCTTAGGTTCTGCCCTACTTGCTAGTGACCCTATATTTGGTGGTCTTGGGGTTGCACTTATCTCTGGTACAGTAGCTGCTGTATTTGTCTCACTACTCTTTGTTCCTATCTTAATGGACAATGCAGAGGCATTAGTAAAAGGGAAAGAGGAGCTGTAAGCTCTCTCTTTTCCCTCACCCAACTCCTCCTCTTAGCTCACTCCTATTCATCCTCAAGCCGTGCCAATAAATTAGCGAGGCTAAAGCCTTCGATTCCATTAATAATCGGAGTGTTAGACCCGAACCATTTGGTCTAGAATAGCTATATGAACAAGAGAAAAAATATAGCGATAAGGTTAAGAAGTTTATAAAAGTAATATATAGGAGGTAAAAAGATTAAAAATAGAAGAGTCGTCAGAAGAGAAAACTATTTCTTCTCTTCATCCTCCTCACTGCCTTTGCCAATTAGATACTTACCATACATCATCCCTATAACCACAAAGACAACAGTAAGATAGACTACCCAAGGTTCTCTGTTCATAACTACTCCTCTCTTGGTGTATTTGTTTTAATGTAAAAATAACCTACATCATTAGAAATTTTTATGACTCCTTGAATATTCCAATTACCTGAAATATCAACTTTAGCTGTAGTCTTATATACTCCATTTTCATAAGTAAACCTATTTAAATCTATATCATTCGTATCAACAATAGGTCTTGTAATTTGAAACGTTACATTTGCATCAGAAACAACCTCTTGACTCTTTTTATCTCGAATAGTAAGAGATAGAGTATTAACTCCAACCTTTAAGAGATTTTGATTGCTACTCTTTTTTTCAAGTGAACGTTGTCCAAGAAATGCATCTTTAATCTCCATCCCCATAGTTTTTTCATTGATTTTAACTTTTACATCATAAATCTGATTAAAATGGTTATTTTGTAACATCATTTTATTAAAATCTTCATCAACATTATGGTAAGAGCTTAAAAAGCTTTTATCATCATATACTGGCGTATCTACTGCACTCTTTATAGTCCATATAATCATACTAAAAGTAAAACCAAAAATAATAAAGAAAAAAGCCAACCAGAAGTGGTATTTTTGAATTTTCATCAACTAAACTCCTACTTTTTAGATTTAAGTACAGCTATAGTATAGGCTATTAGACCAAGAACAATAATAGTGTACATCATAACTCTCCATATTGTAGAGGTTACTGTACCTGCACTTCCAATACTTGACTTCAACTCTACGCCTCTGTTTTCTGCAATTTTGTCTGTAATGGCTGCATATCCATTAAACATTGCAGCAGAGACTTTAGCATACATGCTATTTTTGTCTTTTGATGCTAGAAGTGGAACAATATATCTATCTAAGATTTCATCTTTATCTAACACTCCAGTAAGGTCACTACTTGTTATTAGATTTATATGTGTATCTTCTAGTGAAGTTGTTAAAAGTACAAAGGGATTTTTTAACTCTTTTGTAATATTACTTTCATAAGATTTAATAAATTCCATTTTACTTTTAGTGCTACTAAATTTTCTATCTCTATAACTCTCTTTAGCATAGATATAAACAGA
>JALVEV010000181.1 GCA_027030605.1 Campylobacteraceae bacterium
GGTTCACCAATAACTTTATAAAAATATCCATACCCAAAGTCTTTGTCCACAACTACTTTACCTGTAGCAATAACTTTGTCTCCAGCTTTAATATTTGCGTTTTTAGTGGTAAAGACAATATTGTCATTCATCTTATCTGCATTTTACCCTTTAACGAGTTTTTCCATATAAATGCCTCTTCTACTGTATAGAACTCCTTCTCTTCAAAGGGTTTGGTAGATTTTTCCTCTTTTTTAACCTCTACAGTTTTAGGTTTTGGAGCAGAGAGTCTAAGCATATCTTTTAGGTTCTTAATAGGGGATGAGTCTCTTTTTTCAGGTAAGTAGACATCGGAAGCAAAGATAATCTCTTTAAAAGATTTTCCTAACGACTTGCTTTTAAAATCTTTCATAAAGAGTTCCTTGTTTTTCTTCTATATAGAAGGAACTTTATTAAATGTTGGGAAAAATAGAAGATAATCAGTGTGGGAACAAGAAAATAAGTTATAGGGTTGTCATATAAAATAGGGGGAAAGCGACAACCAAACTTAAAAAGTGTTCCCATAAACAGATAATAACATTTTTCAAAAAATAGTTATGTAACTTAGATTACATAAAAAAAATAACATTAAATAGAAGACCATAATTTAGGGATTTAGTTCGTAAAAAAAACAATCATACTATTTAAATAGCTGAGTTAAACTAGAAATAAGCACAATAGTATAAAATAGGCTCATAAAAGAAATATTGCATTGAGGTAAAAGATGGTTATTCGAGAGATTAAAGAGTATGCTCAAATACGTACAAAAGCACGAGCCTATTTATGTTATTTGATGGGGCGTACACTTTCTAATCTAAATTTAGAAGGTGATATTGAAGAGCAGTTAACAAAACAGTTAAAAAAGTTGCAAAAAGCAATTCCTAATGCAGAAGTACTCTATGCACTAGATGCTAATGGAGTGCAAGTAGTTGATAATGTCTCTAAACATAGGGAGCTTAATGGGAAAAGAAAAGGGTATGACCGAAGCGATAGAGCCTACTTTTATAAAACTTTTAAAGAGCATCGTTGTGTCCTAACTGACCCTTATCCATCATTAGAGAGTAATGTTATGGTAGTAACAGCCTCTTTTCCGATATATGATGACAATAATAATCTGATGTATATTATCTGTGTTGATATTCCACTAGATAAACTACTATCTATGATTTTACCATCTTCGATTGATTCTATTTTTGGACGATATAGTAAGTTTGTTTATGCCTCTTTCTCCCTAGCCCTTGTGATGGTCTCACTTTTACTTTTTGTTAAGGGGATTAGTGGCTTTTTAGGCTTAGGATGGGATATAAAGAGTATTGATATTAATGAGATGTTTAAGTCAACTATTCTATTAACGCTCTCTTTAGCTATTTTTGATTTGGTAAAAGCGATTTTTGAAGAGGAGGTTCTTGGAAAAGAGAAAAAAGATGGGGCAGGGGATGGTCATCAGACGATGATACGCTTTTTAGGTTCGATTATTATTGCTCTCTCTATTGAAGCATTGATGTTGGTCTTTAAGTTTGCCATTACTAAACCTGAAAAGTTGCACTCTGCTATAGATTTGATTTATGGAGTGACTGTGCTTATGGTTGGACTATCGGTTTATATTTGGGTCAACAAGAGTAACAAGGATAAGTAGATATAATGTCAAAAAAAATTTAAGGTAAAATAAATGTTAGAACTTATAATGATAATTTTTACGCTCTATACACTCGTAAAAGTTTATATATCTGTTATGCAGATAGGATATATTTCTGAGGAAAAAAATCAAGAAGCTGTACTTATGAGCCAAGATAAATACCAAGTAGCAGGTGAGTATGCAATTAAAAAGGAGCGACTAGGATTAGTATCTACTTTAGTAGATTATATGATGTTTGTTTGGTGGGTGACAGTGGGGTTTCATTGGTTATCTTCTACTTTACAAACAGATAACTCTGTAACAGATGCTGTAGTTTTTCTTTTTGGTTTTTTTGCTATTAGTTATTTGGTAGGATTGCCTTTTGAGCTTTATCAGACATTTAAATTGGACAAAGAGTATGGATTTTCAAAAACAACTCTAAAACTATATATCGTTGACCAGCTAAAATCAATAGCAATGTTCTTTCTCTTTGGTGGAGCTATTTTCTATGCATTAGCATGGATAGTGGTTAATGTTGAGTCGTGGTGGTTATGGGGCTTTGGTCTGTTATTTAGTTTAGCAGTGCTTATTAATGTTATCTATCCAACTATTATTGCTCCTATCTTTAACAAGTTTACTCCTCTTGAAGAGGGTGAGTTAAAAAAAGATATTGAAAATATGATGAAGAGAGTTGGTCTAAAGAGTGATGGAGTCTTTGTTTTAGATGCATCAAAGAGAGATAGTCGTCTAAACGCCTACTTTGGAGGACTTGGGAAATCTAAGCGAGTTGTTCTGTTTGATACTTTAATGGAGAAGTTAACTAACAAAGAGCTATTGGCTGTTTTGGGTCATGAGCTAGGTCACTTCTCTCATGGTGATATTTGGAAAAATATTGCTATGATGGGTGCTTTACTTTTTACCTCTCTCTTTTTATTGGGTAATTTACCTACAGAACTTTTTATAGAGATGAAAGTAGGTGATAATGCAGGAGTAGAGATAGCAATGATGATACTGCTTCTACCTCTATTATCATTTATTTTTACTCCAATTATGAGCTATATAAGTCGTCATAATGAGTATGCAGCTGATGAGTTTGGAAGTGAGTTAGGAGGAAAAGAGAATTTGGTCTCTGCTCTTATGAAACTGATAGAGGAGAATAAATCTTTTCCTAAGTCACATCCTCTTTTTGCATTCTTTTACTATACTCACCCACCTGTAATAGAGCGACTTAAAGAGTTGGGGTATGATGCTCATGCTGTTAATGAGATGGCTCAAGGGTTACCAGACGATGGTATATTTACTTTTTTTAATAAGGAAGAGTCATCAAATTAAACAATAAATAACTATTTTAAACATTTGTAAATTTTAAATAAGATAATATTCTGTTTTATTTTGTTAAAAAAGGGATTTACAATGAAACAGAACTTCTTAGTGTGGAGTGCGATGGTGGGAGTCGCATTCTCTACCTCTTGGGCAACAGTTTTTACTCCTCTTGCAACCGATATTCATGAACCAGATGGTATTTATTATCAAGACCCCGCTACTATGTTACGGGTTGATTTACGGACGGTAATTGGTCAAGGACCTTGTGTCGTTGGAGACTATAGTGGTTGTACACTAGAGGATGTCAATAATGATACTAATAAATATGATGATTTTAAACCAGAGATTAAAGTTCATTTTCAATCTGATGATTTTCCTGATGATGGAAAGGTATCAAATGCAACACTTAGGCTTAGAGGTGGAGCCTCTAGGCTTGAAGATTTAAAGTCCTATCGCATAAAGTTAGATAGTAAGCATGACCTATGGAGAGGAGAGCGTAAACTTCAAATCAACAAACACCTAAGCGACTTAACACGTATTAAAAATAAGCTCAGTTTTGATTTGATGAGAGATATTCCAAACCTACCGAGTCTTCGTACACAATTTGTTCATATGTATCTTGATAACCAAGATTATGGACTCTTTACCCATGTTGAGAATGTAGGAAAGGAGTATCTTTTAAGACGAGGATTTCATAAACACTCTAATGTCTATAAGGCGTATCATTTAGATTTTAAGCTCCATTCATCATTGGCTCTTGATGCCAATGGACATCCTCTTAATCAAAAGGCTTTTGATTATATTTTAGAGCAAAAAAGGGGTAAAGATTCAAAAAAACTTTTAGAGATGCTCAATGCACTCAACAACCCTAACAACAACTTTCAGCAAGATGTATTGGCTAAATACTTTAATGAAAACAATCTCTTAACATGGGAGGCGGTCAATATCTTGATGGGAAATACCGATGTAACAACTTCAAACTTTTATATCTTTAACCCAAAAGGAGAAGATACCTTCTACTTTTTGCCATGGGATTACGACTCTACATGGGGATATGATTGGCAACCAACTATTGTACAGGGAGGTTTTGTTCCAGGAAAACGATATCGTGGACCATTTAACTTTTGGGCAACAGAGATTGGAAGACGCTATCTCTCTCAACCTGGCAATCTAAATAAGCTAAAATTAGCAGTCGAGGAGATAAAAAATAACTACTTGACTCCAGCAAAAATAGAGGCATTAACTAACAGTTACTATAATTTGGTCTATCCTATTCTTCATCAATCTCCAGATTTGGACTATCTTGATAGCAATCAACCTACAGAGGAGCTGATTTTTCAAGAGTACAATAGTATCTATAGTCAATTAGCCTCAACAGTTGAGACAAACTATCAAAATTTTTTAAAAGATTTAAACTCTCCAATGCCATTTCATATGGATACACCATATATTGAAGGAGATGAGATTGTTTTTGAGTGGGAACCAGCAGTTGATTTACAAGGAGATGATGTTACTTATGATTTAGAGATTTCAACTAGCTACAACTTTGAGCCAAGTCAGATTAAATTTACGGCTAAAAACTTAGCAACCAATAGCTTTAGAACAAAGTGGATGTTACCAAAAGGGGACTACTACTTTAGAGTTATTGCTAGAGATAGTGCAAACCCACAAGAGAATTGGCAAAACTCATTTGAAGAGTACTATGACAAGGTAGCAGACCATACAGCCTATGGAGTAGATGATTTCCATGTAGATTTTGATGGAATACCCGTTAGTAATAATATTGTAATTGATGGACAATCAGATGACTGGCAAGGAAAACTAACCTTTATTGATGCTAATGATATAACAACTCCAAATGTTGTTGATTGGCGATTTGGTGGCTCTCTTCAAGATTCAAATAGACTCTACCTTGCTTATGTTAATGATGATACAATCAATGCAGATAAATTTTGGGCATGGCATATTTTTATAGACAATAAAGATAGTACAACAGAGGGGTATTTTGGTTATGACTACCTTTTAGAGGGAGCGAATCTTTACCGATATGCAGGAGATGGAGAGAGTTGGGCTTGGCAGTTTATATCTACTATTCCACATGCATTAAATGGCTCTTTTGTTGAATTTGCTCTTGATAAAGCCTCCATTGATAATGCAACAAATTTTGAATTTCTATTTTATGGTTCAAATGCTTATTTAGATACAGCAACACCTGCTGACATTATGTTCAGTAATTAAGTAGAGGAGATAGAATGGAACTTGTAGACTATTTATCACTTTATTGGTTTGTCATTAAACTTTTAACTATTTTTTCAGTTGTTATTCTCTTTATTAGTGGAGTTGATGACTTCTTTGTAGATATGTATTATTGGGTACAACGCTTTTTTCGTTGGGTTCGTGGTAAAAAAGATTACCCAGAGGTAACAGTAGAGGAGTTGGTCTCTTACCCTGAAAAGCCTTTAGCCTTAATGGTTCCTGCATGGGATGAGGCAGTAGTGATTGAGAAGATGTTGAAAAATACACTAAGAACATTTCAGTATGACAATCTACACATATTTGTAGGAACCTATCCTAATGACCCAACAACACAAGAGAAGGTAGACAATGTAACAGCTATTCACTCCAATGTCCATAAGGTGGTCAATAAGACTCCAGGTCCTACAACTAAAGCAGATTGTCTAAACAATGTTATTGAGACCATCTTTGAGTATGAGCGACTTAAGGGAATTAAGTTTGCCTGTTTTACCTACCATGACTCTGAAGATATTGTTCACCCTTTAGAGTTGAAGTTAGCTAATCGTGTTGTAGGAAGTGGTGAGAAGGATTTGATGCAGATTCCTGTAGTACCTCTTACTCGTAACCCATGGAACTTTAATGGAACACACTACCAAGATGAGTTTATTGAGACAGGCTTTAAAGATATGTTGGTGCGAGAAAGCATAAGTGGGTATGTGCCAAGCTCTGGTGTAGCAACCTCATTTAGCCCAAAAGCCATTGCAACTCTCTCAAAACTCAATGATGGAGTTGTATTTAATACAAAAAGTCTAACAGAAGATTATGACATTGGTTATCGTCTCTTAAAAGAGGGGCTTAACCTTGCTTTTGTAACCTATCCTATTAAAGTGATTAAAAAGGTTAAAAATATTTGGGGGCATGAAAAAGAGAAAGAGGTTACAGAGTATATCGTCTCTAAAGGCTACTTCCCTACAAAATTCCAACAAGCTGTACGTCAAAAGGCTCGTTGGATAGTAGGAATTGTTTTTCAAGGTTATCGTGATATTGGTTGGACTAAAAGTTTAGGGTTAAACTATATCTTATATCGTGATAGAAAGGCTATCTTTACCCACCCTGCTAATCTCTTTGCCTATATTATTTTGGCTAATTTGGTGATATTGTCCCTCTCCTATATGGTAGATAAGAGTAGTTGGCACTTTCCTGAGTTTATTCCTGAAGGGAGTTGGATTTGGACGCTTATAGCCTTTAATGCACTCTTTTTGGGTAGTAGACTCTTTCACCGTTTCTATTTTGTGAACAAGCACTATGGATTACTTCAAGCCTTCTTAAGTCTTCCTCGACTAATTTGGGGTAACTTTGTCAATATGAAAGCACTCTTTGCTGCCTTTAAGCGTTACCACTCAGCTAAAGAGGAGAAGAAAGAGGTGAAGTGGGATAAAACTGACCATGAGTTCCCAGATGAAGATGAGATAGAGATAGCGAAGGTGGCATAACAATGAAAAAAATAGTTCTACTATTAAGCTTAAATACATTAGTGCTTTTAGCTAACCCTGTTGAGACCTTTACAACATGGTTAGGTGAAGGGTATAAAGAGTTTCGTGTTCATCCAAGAATAGACCGTGCTTATATTTTAATCAAGCAAGGAAAAGAGGATGAAGCGAAAAAGTTACTTGAAAAAGTAATTGAGATTGATGATAAAAATCGTAAAGCTAAAGAGATGCTACTAGAGCTTTGTTTAAAAAGAAAAGATGAAGAGTGTGTTAATAAGTATCTATCTGAAGTAAATAGTAAAAGTAGTAGTGTAGGGTATCTGCTATTAGGTAAAGCTAAAGAGGCTAAAAAGCATGGAGAGTATAAAAAAGTTTCAGAGTTTGTTCAAAAAGCGATGAACTACTCTTTAAAAAAAGAGGATAAACTCTATGCAAAAGAGCTTCTTTTTGATGCCTATTTAAAACAACACAAATACCAAAAAGCTGATAGACTTATCGGACGAGATAAACTATCTACAGTGGAACTCTTTAACTGGTCAAAAATAAGTAGTAATCTAAATGAAGATGATTATGCTTATGTTCTTGCTCTTGGGCTTCCTAATAAAGAGCAGTATTTGAAATGGAAAAGAGACCTTCTATTGGCTAAAAAAGAGTATAAAAAAGCGTCTCTATTGGCTAAAAAGCTTTATGATATAGAGCCAAAAAAGAAGAGATTAGAGGAGTTGGTCTATCTGTATAAATTGACGAATCAAGATAAAAAAATGAGAGAAATCTACAAAAAAAAGTTAGAGAAGAGCTGTGACCCATATGCTCTACTATACTTATTTGAAGCCTATAAAAATAGTCCAAATAAGAGGTTAAAACTCTTAGATAAAAACTACCCCTTTTCCTGTTTAAAAAAGAGTCAAAAACTTGTTTTAAGTAAAGAGTTAGTACACCTTTTAAAATCTAAAAATCCAAAACGTGCAAAACGTATTGCTAATAAAATTAGTAAATATCTAAAGAGTAACAAAGAGAGATTAGTTCTCTTTCAAGAGAGTGGTCAACGAAACAAGATGAGAGATATCTATCTTCAACGTTTAGAGCATGGGTGCAATAAAGAGGCATTAACTTTTTTGTTAGAGGAGGAGAAGAGAAACCCAAAGGGGCAAAGAGTACTGTTAGATAGAGCCTATCCTTATGAGTGTTTCTCTCCTAAGAAACGTGCAGAGCTCACCATGCAACTGGTGATGTTGTCTCAAAAATCAGACCCAAAAGAGATAGAGGATTTACTTGATGGATTAAAGATAGATAATTTAGATAGAAAGCACTACTTGACAGTGGCAAATCTCTATAGAGATTTTAAGAGCTACAAAAAGAGCAATCGTTACCTTCTTCACTACCTTAAGAGTTATCCTCACAGTAGTAAAGCATTAAAGAGTTTAGGGTATAACTATCTATCACTCAATCAAAAAGATATGGCACTAGCCTATTTTATACAAGCTTCAAAGTATAATCAAGAGGATGGAGAAGTGTTAAAAACTATTGGTTATCTATGTTTAGAGTTAAATCAACCTAGTGAAGCCATAGCCTATTGGAAACGTTATCTAAAAATAACTCCCAATGACCCAAAGATTACACTAGAAGTTAGTAAGCTTGATGCTAAACTAAAAAGAGCTCAAGAGGCGATGATTTATCTCTCTAAATATGAGAAGATGAAAGCTAAACCCAACAGTGAGTACCATTGGTTAAAAGGGAAGTTAGCATTTGCTCAAAAAGATTGTCCAGAGGCACTTAAACACTATAATGCACTACATAAGATGAAACAGAATGAAGTTATGGACTATGAGTATGTTCAAGTGTTAAAAGGGTGTAGCCAACCTAAAAAAGCTATAGCTATTTTAACCAAGCTAAGTGATGAATACCCTAAAAAAATACGTTATAAAAAAGAGTTAGCCTACCTATATAAGTCTGAAAAAGAGTATGATAAAGCTATAGAGAAATTTAAACTTATTACGAAAAAAGAGCCTGAAAAGTTTGCAGGTTATGTAGAACTAGCATCTTTAGAAGAGAAGAGAGGAGCCTCTAAGAAGGTTATATCAGAGGCGTATAAGATGGCACTAGATAATGCAAAAGATATTCCTGAAAAAAAACGGAAATATCTTAAACGAGAGATTGCCATGAACTCGAAATCTTTTCATGTTTATGCTTCAGAGGTGGCTCGTTTAGATGGTGATAAAGGAAAAGGAGCATTTGCCCCTATACCCAATGCACTCTATGATGGGTTTGGTTTTGTTGAATTTGCGTTTCAACCTCATTTCCTTTCAAAAAAGATAACACTCTTTGCTAATGTTATTCATGACCAACATAACGTTAAAAAGTCACTACAGCCAAGTGTTGGAGTTCGATATAAGCCATTGGAGGATAAAGAGCTTTATCTCTCTGCACAGCAGATGATAAAAGCAGGAAGAGGGACACGAAATGAGACACTTCTTCGTGCATCACTAGGTATCTCGGGTAAACCTCTAAAAGAGGATTCAACTATCTATAATAACCTCTACCTAGATACAAACTACTTCGTGAAAAATCGCTCTAAAGTTCTTTATGGAAACTATGAGTTAGGCAAAGAGTATCGTTTAAGTGACCATAGAACCATCTCTCCCTATGTTGTTACAGGAGCTAGTTTAACGACTGATAATGTTCAAAAGAGAGCTTTGACCAATCTAGATGTTGGTATAGGAGTGGCGTTACGTAATCAATCAGGTGAAACACGTTATGAGGATGCCCTATATACCAATCAAATTAAGTTAGAGGCACGACAAAAGTATGCAGGTAATAGTAAAGATAAAAATACAAT
>JALVEV010000182.1 GCA_027030605.1 Campylobacteraceae bacterium
TTTCTCAAAATTTTCTTATTACATTACCTCTTAGTAAAAAGAAAAAAAATGAGTTTATATTTGTGTTTTATCAAGATAAAAATACTTCTTATATATTGCACCCTTCTCACTTAAAGATAATTAAGAATGAAAAAATATCTATTAATTTTAAACAATTTATATATTTAGAACTTGGAAAAATACAGCAGATTCCTTTTCGTCATAGAGTACAAATTGGAAATCAATATATGGTGGAAGAGTATTTATTAAGCCATAACATAGAAGAATTAAAGAAAAAAATATTTGGTTTTTATGTAAATAATCATGGTCTAAACTCAATCAAATATTTTTCTAATCAAATTGAAAATTATGACAATGCATTTTATGATAAATTAGTGATTGCTAGACATTTAGTATCTCAAAAAGAATTTATTGATAAAGGAAATCAATATTTTGAAATCAATAATATCTCATTGCAATTATTTAAAAATAATCATGGATTAAAATATCATATTAGTTTAGATTCTCCTCTTGAAGGAATAAAATCTATTATAAATCAAGCATTAAGGCAAGTAAAAGAAAATCCTGATGAAAGAATAATTAAATTGTTAGAAGACTATAAAGAAATATTAATTAAAAAAGGTGAAGAAGGAATTTTTGAAAGGAATGGACCTGTTTCTAACTTTCTTACAATAAATAAAAATAAAATAAATAAAGACAATATAGAGTTAATAACTAAACTACCTTTTTTATGTTTTAATATTAATCTTATAGGAAAAAATGGAATAGACTATGACTCTTTAAGTAGTGGAGAACAATCTGCATTAAGAATAAGATTTTATATAGAAGATATTATTAAAAATAAAAAACAGAATACTTTTTTTATTTTATTAGATGAACCTACTAATGATATGCACCCTGATTGGCAAACAAGATTTTTAAATTACTTAATAAATGTTTTTAAAGATAGAGAAGAAAAATTTCATTTTATAGTTACATCTCATTCTCCTTTTATGATTTCTGATTTACCTAAAGAAAATATAATTTTCTTAAAAGATGGAAAACAAGATAAAGGTATAAAACATAAACAAACCTTCGGAGCAAATATCCATACCTTGTTAAGTGATAGCTTTTTTATGAAAGATGGTTTAATGGGAGAGTTTGCAAAAAGTAAGATAAATGAGATAAAAAAACTATATCAACTCATACAAAATGAGAATATTCAAAAAAGATTAAAAAAAGAAAAAACAAAAAAATTAACTCAAAAAGCATTCAATAGACGAAAAAAGAGATTATGGCATACACAAAAAATCATAGGCGAACCATTTTTACAAACAGTTATTAAAAACTATTTAGATGAAATTGAAAATATTTTATTTGAAGATAAAGCTAAAAAGATAGCTATTGAACGATTTATTAAAGAGTTTGGGAAAGATGCAATTAGTGAGGTAATGAATAATGATAAAAATTAATTATCCTAAAAATATAGAAGAACTAACAGAGGAGTATTATAATAGAATTATTACTAAAAAATTTAATTGCCCTCCAAAAGACTCAAAGAACATAATTAAAAAAATTTGTGATGAAAAATGGCTTAATAAAAAAGATAAAAATTTAGAAAATATCTTTAACATTTTAAAAGAAAAAGATGAAGAGTTTAAAGAACTTTTTAAAAACAAGACTTTAAAACAAATAGTTCTAGCAAAACCTGAAGAGTTAAAAGAGTTATTAGATGAATTTGGAGAGATAGATAGTAGTACTATAACCGATATATTTAAATATAGTGGAAAATTTCAAAATGAAGTCATAACAGAGTTTTTTACTAAAAATTTTGACTTTACTACTTGCTATTATTGCAATAAAGACTTGATATTAAATTTTAATGCACCTAAAAAAACCTCAACTTTTCAACTAGACCACTTCTACGATAAAGGGAAATACCCTTATTTAGCACTATCTTTTTATAATTTAATTCCATCATGTAGCACTTGTAACTCATCAAAAGTCAAAGGAAGTAAAGACTGTTTTAAATATGATAGTAGAGTAGGTAAATTTGAAAATGAAACTTGTAAAATACCAAATCATAAAGATTTTGACTTCGACCAAAAAGTAAAGTTTAGACTTTTCCTAACAGAAAGCTGTAAAGATTCAAATATTAAAAACAAAGATAATATAGAGATAAAGTTAAAAGAGCATTACTCAAATGAATATGATAAATACATAAAGGTCTTTCAATTAAACGAACGCTACCAAGCCCACAAAGATATAGTATTTGAGATGATAAAAAATGCAGAGCTTTACCCTGAAAGTAGATTAAAAGAGTTGCAAGATTTAACAGGCATACCCTATCAACAAATAAAGCAAGATATTTTCTCTTTGATAGATGATAATGCAGATTTATCTAAAGAGCCATTTTCTAAATTGAAAAGAGATATGGCTTATGAGTTAGGCTTAATATAAAGGAGACCTAAAATGCCAACTAACCCCTGCACCTCCAAAACCCAAAAACCTTTCACAATAGAAACC
>JALVEV010000183.1 GCA_027030605.1 Campylobacteraceae bacterium
ACCACTTTTAGGGGAGTTAAGCCCATAAGCTAAAAGATAGGTATCAAGAGTAGTAAGTTTATACCCCTGTTTTTTGAGATGTTCAATAACTTTAGTAATAGAGCCTTTGGGTAAGACAACAGTTTTTGTTGTCTTGATAGGTAGAGAGAAATAAAATATGAGTGCTATAACAATAAAGATAGTTAGTTTCAATAGAAATGAGATAAGTTTTAATAAAAGATTCATAAATTTCATAAATAATTATACTCCTTTCGCTTTTGAACCAAGCTTATTTTACAATCTCAGTTTTTATCTCTTCTAAAAGTTGCTGGTAAGCCTTTTCCATTGACTCCATCATGCTATCAATTTTTTTATCTGTCTCTACTTTTGTAGAGAATAGTTTAGTAATAGATTTTTTTGTATTGTAGTCATAAATTTTATAGTCAGCATCCAAATAGACCTTGTCTTTATAGGCAATAAAACGTTTAATGGTAACCTCTACTCTTTTGTCTGCTTTTCTATTTGCATTCCATGGGTAGAGATGAACATTTGGATTGTTTAGTGACTTTTGAAGATAGTTAATAAGTACATTGGTTAATCGTTTTTTCATAGGTGTTAGCCATCGTGCTTTGTCTAGTAGCTCAACTTGGTATGGGGTAATTTGTCGAACTAAAATTAAGTCTTGTAGATATTTAGGGACATTAACTGTAACTACATCAATAGGTTTTCTATAGGTTATCTTTTGTGTAATATCTAAATTATTTCCTAGTGTATAGTACCTTTTTGGAGTACACCCCCCCATAAGTAGTAGAAGTGTAAAGATTGGGATTAGTAGGCTTTTTTGCATTAGTCATCTCCTAAAATAAGTGCATTTGGTTTCTTTTCAAGTTTTAAGCTAATTCTTCCAATTGATTCAGCTGCTATTGCTAACTCTCGTAGGGTCAAAGAGAGTTCTGATGCAAACTTAGAGTCAGTTCCATAATCATCAGATAGCATCTGAATTCTTTGTAGGGTTGTGGTTAACTCTTGCATGGTTTGGTTTAGTTGAGCAGGTATGGTTTGAAATGATTCTTTACTGGTTAATCTATTTATATTGGAGGCACTCTTATTAAAGTTTTTGAGTAGTGTATCAAGGCTGTGTGTTGTCTTTCTTAAATCTTTTAAAAGATTTTTTAGAGGTGCGTTGTTATCTTTAATTAGTCTATTTGCAGAGAGAAGTAAATTTTCTAGTGGTAATTTTTCTAGTTTTTGGACAAGTCTTTGTGTATCTTCTATTAGAGTAGAGTTAGTCACTTTTGGTATGGTTGGGAAGTAGTCATACTCTCCTCTTCTTACAATAGAAGCTCTTTTATGGTTGTCAAATATAAGATTGATATAGTCTGAGCCAACTATTGGAAGAGTAGAATCAAGTGAGGCTTTTAGTCCCTCTTTTACCAATTTCTCTATAACCTGAACACCCTTTTTCTCATTTGAGTCAGAAAATGCTTTAGTATGAATAAGTGCATAGACTTCAGACTCTACTCTATGAGAAGTTTTGGAGAAGTGATTTTTTATGTCTGTTACATAACCAACTTGAAAACCATTAAACTCTACAGGAGAACCTATCTCTAGTCTGTTATTTGACTCTGTAAATTTAAATGCATAGACTTTTGTTTCAAATCCTATGTTTAGATGTTTAGCTTTCATCTCTGCTAAGTTTTTATATAGAGGAAAAATTTGCCTCTGTTTTGTTTGATTATGCTCTTTAGCAACACTCTGTATTGGTGTATAAATTGAGATTCCACCATGAACAATTTGAGAAAGAGAGGCAACACTCATATCTAGTTTTCCTTTTGAGATATCTATGCTAAGGCTACTATTTGTATAAAATTGACTCTCATTATTGATAAATGGAACAAACTTCTCTTTTACAAAAATAGTAAAGTTGACCTTTTTACCATCATGAGAGAGTGCAACACGTTCTACTCTACCAACCTCTATCATTCGGTAGTAAACATGTGAACCCTCTACAATATTGTTAGAGTTTGGAGCAGAGAGAATGTAGTATCTTCCTGCTGCATCTTTGTCTATATAGGGTTTATCTAGTCCTACAAATTTCAATTTTCTCTTCTTCTCTTTAACTCCATAAAGTTCAATATAAGCTCCAGACAAAATAGTGTCAAGTCCTGAAACACCATGAGAACCTACATCAGCATGAACAATCCAAAATTTTGCTTTTTCATTAAGATAATCAGAGACCTCTCTGTTAACTTTTACCTGAACTGTTACGCCATCTCCATCTTTTGAAAGAGAAATTTTTGTTACAACTCCTATGTTGACATTGCGTAGTTTTAGATGACTTTGGTTCTCTATTAGCCCAGCATTCTCTTTAAAAGTAATCTCAATGGTTGGACCAATTTTAGAGTAGTATTGATAGGCTAACCATAGAGCAATACTCATAGCAATAATAGGTACTAACCAAATAGTTGTAAGCAGTTCTACTCCTCGTGAGTGTTTGACTTTGGGAGTGTTGTACTTTTTATGAGTTGGCATTAGAAGAGTCTCCTTTTTGGTGATTAATAAGTCTTGGGTCAAAAGATAGAGCCGAGAGCATGGTAAAAAAGACCATTAGCCCAAAGGCTGTTGCTCCTTCTCCTGGATAGATTTGTACTCCTGAAAAGTGAACAAGTACAGAGAGAATAATAACAACAAATACATCAACCATAGACCAAGGTCCAATGACCTCTGTAATATAAAAGAGTTTATGTTTATCTAATTTAGAGGAGTGAAGATTATATTTTGCTGAAATAAGTAGATAGATAATAAGTATAAATTTCAATAGAGGTACAAAAACAGATGCAAGTAGAATAATTAGTGCAATAGGGTAAGAACCTGCATCCCAAAGGTGAATAACTCCACCAATAATAGTATTTGAGCTGGTTTTTCCAAACTGTTTTGAGATAAGAATAGGATAGATATTAGCAGGAATATAGAAGATAATAGCAGTAATTAAAAAGGCTAATGTTTTATGGTATGACAATCTTAAATCATGAGTAATACTTTCATGGCATCGCCTACATTTTCTATTTGTATCATCAACATAGTTGACTGCTTCACAAATGTGACAGCGTACGTAGTCTAATTTCCTATTCATCTATCTTTCCATATATTTTTCTATGTAAGTCCCATAGCTCATAAAAACTGATGTTTTTTGTAATGATTATATCAAGAATAAGTGTAAATATAAGAGCAATAAAGGAGACTCCTAATTCTATGTAAGCATAGTCAAAGAGTTTGACCATCGCAACTAAAAGTGAGATAAAAAAGATATCAACCATACTCCAAGGGCGTACATGTGCTAAAAGAATAAGTAGTCGTTGAGTTAAGTATTTACCTTTTTTAAATTTCATTAGAGTGAGTAGAATAAGCATTGAAGATATAATTGTAATAGGAAAAATAACAATTAAAAAGATAAACATCATACCAACAATATATTGCTGTTGTTCTAAAATAACCATAAAAAGAGCATAAAGGGTTAAACTCTGTTCTAATCCCTGAATATTTATAGTAATAATAGTAAATTTAAATGTAATAAAGAGAGAGATAGCAGCAGCAATGACTAAAGCTAAAGTTCTATCGAGTGTGTTAGTACTATTTTGGTAGAGTAAAATATCACATTTGGAACAGAATGCTTTTTTATTTTCAGAGAGGGGAACTCTCTTATGTAGAGTATGGCACTTTTTACAAATGATAAGATTATCTAGCTCTTCTTCTGTTATCATTTGTTATTATATCTTACTAAAACAAGGATTTACCTTGTCTTAGGATTAAACATTAAATCTAAAGTGCATAATATCACCATCTTGCACAATGTACTCTTTTCCCTCTAGTCTATTTTTTCCTGCCTCTTTAGCACCTGCTTCACCACCGAACTCTATAAAATCTTCATAAGAGATAACCTCTGCACGAATGAAGCCTTTTTCAAAGTCGTTGTGAATAACAGCAGCCGCTTTTGGAGCAGTTGTACCTTTTCTAATAGTCCATGCTCGAACCTCTTTAACCCCTGCTGTAAAGTAAGACATAAGTCCAAGTTTATCAAACCCTTTATGGATAATCTGGTCGAGTCCACTCTCTTCAACTCCAAGGTCAGTTAACATCTCGTTACGCTCCTCATCGTCAAAGTCAACCATCTCCTCTTCCATTTTAGCACAGAGTTTAATAACCTCAGAGTTTCTCTCTTTTGCATACTCTCTAAGCTTCGTTACAAACTCGTTGTCCTCTTCTAAGCTATCTTCATCGACATTTGCACCATACATAATCTCTTTTGAAGTGAGTAGGCGTAAATCTCTGTTCATCTCTTTAAACTCATCGCTATCGACACCCTCAAAGGTTGAAACAGGTTTTCCCTCGGAGATATGCTCTAAAAGAGACTCTGCTACAAGAAGTTGTGCTTTTGCACCTTTGTCATTTCCTCGTGCTTTTTTGCTAAGCATAGTAATTCTTTTTTCCACAGCATCAAGGTCAGCAAAGAGTAACTCCTGCTCAATAATCTCAACATCACGAATAGGGTCTATACTCCCCTCCACATGAACTACATTAGGGTCTTCAAAACATCTTACAATATGTAAAATAACTTCTGTTTCACGAATGTTACTTAAAAACTTATTTCCTAACCCCTCTCCTTTACTCGCACCCTTAACAAGACCTGCAATGTCAACAAAGTCTATAGTAGAGTATTGAATTCGTTCAGGGTTTACAATCTTTGCTAGTTCTTCAAGTCTTTGGTCAGGTACAGGTACAACTGCTTTGTTTGGTTCGATGGTACAGAAAGGGTAGTTGGCACTCTCTGCATTTTGTGCTTTGGTTAGGGCGTTAAATGTGGTTGATTTACCTACGTTTGGTAATCCTACAAGTCCGATGCTTAATCCCATAATATTCCTTAGTTAAAATAGTTATGAAATTTTAGCCAAATATTGGTGAAAGGGGGATTATCTCATTTTTTGAAAAAATCCCTAACCTCCTTAGCAAAAGAGTAGGTAAATTGAAAGAGTAGAATTCCCGCGACATCAGCAAAAATATCTTCAATTGAAGTACTACGTTCAGGTAGATAGTATTGAACAAACTCTATGAAAATGCCAAATAGAAGTAATGCACTCATATTTCTAAAGCGTTGAGCCATGCTAGATGAAGCACGATTTAGAAGCAATGAGAGAGTAAAAAAAGCAAAGAGATGTTTAAATTTATCAGCATAATGATACTCTTCAAAAAGTGTATCATTGGGTATAACAGCAAAGATAAAAATTACAATAAGCGTTACTATAAAAAAAAGAAGTTTATAAAAACCCTTTCTTCCAGAAAAACTCATACTCATCACTATTTACTTTGCAAGTTTTTCAAGTAGTCTGGTCATCATTCTCACTCCAGCACCTGAAGCACCAATAGGGTTTTCTCCCCAAGCATGTTCCACATAAGATGGCCCTGCAATGTCAATATGTACCCATTTGTCCTTGTTAGCTTTATCAATAAAATTATCTAAAAAGATACCAGCAGTAATAGCTCCACCATAAGGGGTATTTGAGATGTTTGAGATGTCTGCTACATTTGATTTTAGGCATTTTCTAAGGTGTTTGTTAAAGTCTAGTTTTGTTGCTAACTCCCCTGAGTCTTTGGCTGCTTCTATTAGCATATCTTTGGGAGTATCACAATTTCCCATAATGCTAGAGGTGTATTGTCCTACAGCTACTACAGAAGCCCCTGTAAGTGTTGCCAAATCAAACATATAGTCTGCCTCTACCTCTTGTTGTGCATAGGCTAAAACATCAGCAAGAACCAAACGCCCCTCTGCATCGGTATTTCTTACCTCAATGGTTTTTCCATTTTTAGCTGTAAGCACATCATCAGGCTTATAGGCATCACCACCTATCATGTTCTCAACAGCTCCAATAAACCCATGAACTTCGACAGGTAGATTCATCTCTGCAACAGCTTTCATAACTCCTAAAACAGCTGAACCTCCACTTTTGTCAAGCTTCATACTTACCATAGACGTTGAGGGCTTAAGACTAAGTCCACCTGAATCATAAGTAAGACCTTTACCTATAAGAGAGATGACAGCTTTAGGATTTTGAGGTTTATGGGCTAAATGAATCACTCGTGGTTTATGACGAGAGGCACGGGCAACAGCGAGTAGGGCTTCCATCTTCTCTTTTTTTAGCTCTTTTGGTTTTAAGATTTTACACTCAAGCCCTAACTCTTCGGCTAACCCTTGGGCAATTTGAGCTAGGGTATCAGGGTAGCAGTCATCAGGGGTGGTGTTTACAATGTCACGTGTAAAGTTGGTTGCATCAGCTGTAATTTGTGCTAGTTCAATGGCATTAGCACACTCCTCCATATCAAGCTCAAAAGCGTGGTACTCTTCAAGTGAGATAACTACATCTTTAATTCTTCGTTTTGATTTTTCTGTTTTGTAGTTGTCAAAGTTATAAGCACCCAAAAGTAAACCCTCAACCATCGCTCTAAGATTATGTGTTGACTTTTTCTTTTCAAAATAACAAGCTACTTTGAGGCTCTTGTATTTAGTTGAGCTTAGTGCTTGAATCGCTTTTGCCATAGCAACTCTAAGGTTCTCATCGTTAATTTTTTCTACACCAACATAGAGTCTGTTTTTTTCTATAAGTAGATAAGTCTCATCTTGTCCAGCTTTGAAACCTGCTTTTTTTAGCAGTTTTTTATTTTTGACAAAATCGTGTTTAAAATCTTTGTTAACTACTAAAATAAGTTCTACATCTGCTTCTATTTCGTTTATTGGGCTTATAGTTAGTTCAAAATTCATATTATGTTTCCTTCTTAAATCTCTGATTTCTCTCGTTCCCAACGTCCTCGTTGGGAATGCATATTGGAATTTGGTTTTGACGGTGTTGTCGGGGACAACACCCTACCTAAATTGTTCTGATAAAATAGTTTGAGCCTGTATCATATCTTTATCACCACGACCAGAGAGGTTAATTAAAATGGTTTTTCCTTCTAGCTCTTCTTTTTCCATCTTCTTTAAGTAAGCAATAGCATGAGAGGACTCAAATGCAGGAATAATCCCTTCAGCTTGTGATAGCCAAACAAATGCATCCATAGCCTCATCATCAGTAATATGGTTGTAGGTAACAATATTATTATCTTTAAAATAAGCGTGTTCAGGTCCAATACCAGGGTAGTCAAGACCAGCACTAATAGAGTGTGCCTCTTGAATCTGTCCATCTTCATCTTGGAGTAGATAGCTAAGTTGTCCATGTAGTACCCCAGGGCTTCCCTTTTCTAAAGAACAACCATGTTTGTTTGTCTCAACTCCTAAACCTCCAGCTTCAATTCCAATACACTCTACTGATTCATCCTCTATAAAGTGGTTAAAGATACCAAGAGCATTAGAACCACCACCAATACAAGCAATAACTTTGTCAGGTAGACAAGACTCTACAGCATCTAACTGCTGTTTAGCCTCCCAACCAATAATAGATTGAATATCTCTAATCATCATAGGGTAGGGGTGTGGACCTGCAACTGTTCCTATAATATAGTAGGTATCACGAGCATTAGTTACCCAGTGGCGAATGGCATCATTCATAGCATCTTTTAGGCTTTGGCTTCCTGTCTCTACAGCATGGACTTTAGCTCCAAGAAGTTTCATTCTAAAGACATTTAACTCTTGACGCTTAACATCTTTAGCACCCATAAAAATTTCACACTCCAAACCAAATAATGCAGCGACAGTTGCGGTTGCTACACCATGTTGACCAGCACCTGTTTCAGCAATAACTTTTTTCTTACCTAAACGTTTTGCCAAAACAGCTTGTGCAATACAGTGGTTAATCTTATGAGCTCCTGTATGGTTTAGGTCCTCACGTTTAAGGTAAATTTTTGCATTCAACTCTTTTGAAAGGTTCTCTGCAAAATAGAGAGCCGAAGGGCGACCAACATAGTTTTTATAGTAGTAGTCAATCTCTGACCAAAAATCTTTATCAAAACGTACAGATTCATAATCTTTACGTAACTGTTCAAGAGCAGGCATTAGAGTTTCAGGAACAAAACGACCACCAAATCGGTGTTTATCATCTTGTGAACCAAAGTGACCATTCTCATCGGGGTCATGTGGGCTAGGGGTAGGGATATATATTTTTTCATTTAAAGGTAAGTTATCTTGCATTGGGTTCTCTCAATATAAATAGTTGGTGGATTATAACCAATGAGAGGTTAATAATAGAAATATGTAAGCATATAATAAAATAGTATAAAGCCCAATATATAATCAATTTAATTAATAAAATAGTGATTAACAACTAAAAAAATGTTTCTTTATGTTTTTTTTTGATTGTTTTATGTTTCTTTAAGTTAAAATGTATTATAATTTCCTTACGACGACATATAGGATGGCACTTTAGCTCTCCCCTATTTCCTGAATTAGTATTATGTCCCTTTAGGACGTTCTCTAAAACTGTCTAGGGTGTCATCATATTAAATATAAATTTTTAATATGTCGTTGTACTGTAGATTACAGAGAGTATCTATTTTGATTCTTCAAAATATCCTTTTTCTTTGTTTTTAACTACTCTTTTGTAATCTTCAACTATTCCATTCATGGATATATATACTCCTCCTTTTTTTGTATTCTGTAAATATCCAAAGGATGAAGCAAGATTAAATGTTGATTCTATGGGGTTTACAGAGTGTGGTACCATCGCTCCTGTCAATATAATTTTCTTCTCTATCTTTTGCTTTGCAATATACTCTGCTGTTTTGTCCATGGTATCTGTTCCATGCACTATAATAATATATTCTCTTTTTGTTCTTCTTATCGTTTCAACTATAATTTCTCTATCTTCATCGCTCATATCAAGACTATCTTTTCCTATAATATTTTTAATTTTAAATTGTGTTAATGCATTTTTAGCAATATCTTCTATTGCTTTTCCTGTTGGTTCAATGTCCAAGTTACCTGTTAGTGGGTTATAGACTTTATTAAAAGTACCACCTGTATTTATAATTAATATTTTTTTCATAGTTTTTTCCTTTACTTTTTTTCTTTTTTATACTTCTTTTGAGTAAAATTTAACGAAGTTGATTCATCTACGATAGTGGACGCTCAGCGTTTCAACTTTGTTAAATTTTACTCAACAGAAGTATCCCCACTACTGCCTTAATTTGTATTCTATCTCAATCGTGATAAAATGCTACATTAATTTTAACTGGAGATAAATCAATGATAATGAAAGGCAAAAAAGGTATCATCCTTGGAATTGCAAATAAGAAGTCAATTGCATATGGAATTGCAGAAGCGTGTAGAGAGCAAGGGGCAGAGGTAGCTATTACATTTCTAAATGAACGTTTTGAAAAGAAGTTAGCACCAGTAGCCCAAGAGTTAGGTTGTGCAGAGAGATTTTACCCATGTGATGTTAGTAAACCAGAAGAGATAAAAGCACTAAAAGATAGTATAGAAAAAGATATGGGTCAGATAGATTTTATTGTTCACTCTATCGCTT
>JALVEV010000184.1 GCA_027030605.1 Campylobacteraceae bacterium
CATTTATTCCTCTGCTCTTGGCAATACTACTCTTTTTCCTCTCTGCTACACGTTTTTCTAAAAAGTTACTACCTCTGCTACTTCTAATAGGTGTTGAGCTTCAAGCCGATGAGGTATTTACTAAGCAGACGTGGGGTGGAGATGTTGAAAAGTTGCATATAGAGCGTAGCTCTTTTGGTTTTTTAGATGGCTACTACCTCTCTCAAGCCTATAGTGCCTATAGAGATGGAGAGTATCAAGAGAGTTTTGAAAGGGTAATGAGCATGAAAGATAGAACCTTTGCCTCTGAACTACTCTTGGCACATATCTACTATAAGATGAAAAAGTATAAAGAGGCAAAAGCCATACTAGAGGGCATGAGAAGCAAAGAGCCAAAACTAAAACAGCAACTTCTTTACGAGCTTGGAAACTGTGAGGCTAAACTTGCCTATTGGGACAAGGCTAAAGAGTACTATGTTAAAGCGTTACAGTTGGGTGAAGATGAAGATGCTCTTCATAATTTAGAGTTTGTGCTAAAACAGAAAAAGAGACACGGCTTTAAGCTCTCTGCTTATAATGCATCAGGAGCAAAGCGTACAAAAAATACAAATAGTAAAAATTCTAAAACAGAGGAGAAGAAAAAAGGCTCTTCAAGTAAGTCTGAATCTAATTCAGGAGCAGGAGGAGCAGGTTCTAAGAGTAAAAATAGTGTTGTTAAGGTGGTTAAAAAACAAGATAATTCAAAGAGTAAAAGGGTTATGAGTTCTAAGGCTTATGATTTGATAAATAAGGGTTACATTCAAGAGACAAAACCATGGTAGGGGCGACCTCCGTGTCTGCCCATGTTCATGATGCCAATAAATTAAAATTTGCATAAATGATGGGTTTTGTTTTGACGGTGTAGTCGGGGGACTACACCCTACATTGAACAATGAAATTTTAAAAAGAGAACCCAGCCGAAATTTCAGGATACCCTTTTTTCTCTCTATTTTTATCTGATGTTGAGAACTCTTGTACCCAACCAAGAGACATAAAAGAGTTCATAGAGGTCTGTAGACTAACTCCAATTCGTCCACCCAATATGTTGTAGTCATTATATGGGTCTTCTATAAATGTTTGGTTATAGAAAGTACCTACATAGGGTCGATAGCTTACTCCCTCTATGGGTATATAGTAAGTGACGGGAACAGTTACTTCATTGATGCTTGGTGAGTCTCCTAAAAAAGCGTTATAGGCTGCACCAATAGAGAGGTTATCTATAACATAATAGTTTACATTGACCCCAACAGTTGTATAATTGTTCCCAAAACTACTATTTGTTCCTACTGTAAGACCAAAATTTTTATTTCCACTTGAAAAAAGTCCTTCCGAGTGGAGTGTAGCGACAAATAATAGCACAAGCATAACTTTCCTCATAATAAATACCTCCTATAGATTTATATAAGTAAAATTTATTTAAATACCTTTAACTATTATATCATTAACTTCTTATATTTAAGAAGTTTTTTGTGCTAATGTCATCCCATTTTTTGTTTAATTCTGTGAAATTATTATAGCTTTTTAAGACTCTTTTGAAGTCAGGATTTTTTTTAGATTCATCATTTAAGACCTCTTCTAATGCAACTTTAGCTGCACTTATTACCTCTTTTGGAAAACTCTTTATTTGGACATTATGAGGCATCTCTGCTAGTGCTTTAGCATTTTTATAGCGAAACTCTTGAACCATAGTTCCCGTCATCTCCTCAGCAGCAGCTGTAATAATGGCTTGATGTTCAGGGCTTAGCTTCTCCCAACGCTCTTTGTTAAAGGTGATTTCTAAGATTGAACCAGGTTCATGCCACCCTGTGTAGTAGTAGTCTGCTGCTTTATCAAAGCCCATCATTTTGTCTAGTGCAGGTCCTACCCACTCAGTAGCATCTATTGTGCCTCTCTCTAGGGCTGTGTATATTTCACCAGCAGGGAGTAAAATAGGGTTGACTCCAAGTCGTTTTAAAACCTCTCCTCCAAGCCCAGGAATACGCATCTTTAGACCTTTTAAATCAGCAAGTGAGTTAATAGGCTTTTTAAACCAACCACCCATCTGTGGACCTGTACTTCCTCCTACTAGAGGGTAGAGGTTAAATTTTGCATAGAGTTCACGCCAAAGCTCCATACCTCCACCAAACTTTAGCCAAGTAATCATCTCTTCACTTGTTAGACCTAAAGGCATACCACCAAATATAGAGAAGGCAGAGTTTTTACCTTTCCAGTAGTAGACACCTGAGTGAAAAGCATCTATCTGAGAGGCAGAGGTAGCATCAAAAACCTGTAGTGCAGGAACTAAAATGTTTTTAGGGTAGACTTTTATCTCTAATGATCCACCACTTAGTTCAAAACAGCGTTTTGCAAAGTTGTCAACACCTGTCCCCATAATAGGAAAATGTGCAGGCCATGAGGTTGCAAGTTTTAGTGTAACTTTTTTTTGAACACTGCTACTTTTAGTAGCTCTATTCTCCTCTTTATAAC
>JALVEV010000185.1 GCA_027030605.1 Campylobacteraceae bacterium
TTAAATAGTCTAGGTGTTTTTGCAAATATTCAGATAAAAGATAATCTAACAGATGCCAACTCTACGCTTGTTGCAACAAAGGTATCATTAGATAAAAAAGAGAAGCTTCGACACTATATGATCTCTCTAGGTTACGATACCGATGTAGGATTACGAGCTAAAGGAGCATGGGAGAAGAGAAACTTTTTAGGGAATGCAAAGAAGATTGCTGTCAAGAGTGAAATCTCTAAGAAGTATAAAAATTTAGAATCTAGGCTCTTTATACCAGCTTTTTTTGCCTATAAAGATATATATTCAGACCTCTACATAACTGCAGGTCTTTCTAAAGAGAAGCGAGATGCTTATCAAGAGAAAAAACTCTATATAAACAGTTACTTAGAGACATACTATGAGAATTTTACATTAAAAAAAGGGCTAGGGTTAGAGATACTTAATATTAAGTTGCTTCAAGATTATCCTGCGAAGATTGGCGGTCATTTTAATCTATTCTATCCCTATTTTAATCTAAATTATGACACAAGAGACTCTAAAATTGATCCAAAAAATGGTTTTTTTGCTAATATATATGGGGAGTTTGGTGTCTCTAATCGTGGAGATGCAGTTACCTATGTAAAGTATCTTGCGGAGCTTCGTGCTATTAAAACTGTTAACGATATTACATTTTCTGCAGTTGGAAAAGTAGGTGCTATTCATGAACTAAGTGGCCATCTTCCAGCATCGAAACTCTTTTATGGTGGAGGACTTTTTAGTAATAGAGCATACGGAAAGAATAAGTTAGGCTACCTATTGACAGACAGAAGCTTTAGTCAGTTGGGTGGGAAAAGTTTTCTTAATCTACAGTTAGAGACTAACTTTAAACTCTATAAAAAGCTCTATGGTGCTCTTTTTTTTGATTCGACTATTATTAGTCCTAATGAGTACCAGTTTAATGGGGCTCGAATAGATACACTAGGATTTGGTTTACGATATAAAACCCCAATTGGACCTGTAAAAGTAGATGTTGGTTTTAATGTACATAAAGTCAAAGATTATGCAATATCAATAATGTTAGGGCAGTCGTTTTGAAAAAAGTAACACTTTTTATAGTCTCTTTTCTACTTATAACGCTAATTGGTTTGTCTATCTTCTCAAGCTCTAACTATTTTTTCAACCACTATATTGCTAAAAATATTAAAAAATATGGATTTAGCTATATCTATGCAGATGGTGCACTCTTTGAGGGATTTGTGGTAAAGGGGTTAAAGTATAAACATAAAGTATTAGCCTCAAGAGTTGAACTTAAAATAAACCCTCTACGGCTTCTATCGGGTATGGTTTCTGTAAATAAAATGAATCTTTTAGGTGTGCGAGAGGATACCTTAGAGAGACTTTTAAAAGATTTTCAGCCAGCAGACTCTGAGGATACCGAATTAAATATTGGTGTTGATTTTGAACTTCGAAATATTATGTTAACTGTAAGGCCATTTAAGATAGAAGATATATATGTGAAGAAAAATAGTCTAAGTGTATCTTATTTGAAATTTATTGATAATCATCTTGATATCGGAAAAGTAAGTTACGATGCAGATATAAATTTGGGTAAGATCTATTTTGAAGGTAACTTTAACCATAGAGTATTACATATTGAGAAGTTGAAAGTAGTAAAGCTCAATTTAAACAAGTTAACCACAATATTAAAAGGAATTAAAAGTGAAGGGAAAGAAGCTGAGTATCATTTAGAGAATAATCCATTTATACCAAAAAAGGTTATTGTTGATACTGCAGAATTTCAGTTGATGCCATTTATGATAGAGGGTGTAGAGTCGAAAAAGCTTCTATTGTATCTAAAAGATTCTGAATTTGATGTTCCAAATCTTCTGTTAAAAAGGGGTTCGTTAGAGTTCAAATATGATAGTGACTATCTCTTTTTTAATACAGCAACAAATTATAAAGAGAATTTATTAACAATTAAGCAATTAGATCTTAGGGTCAAAAAACTCAAAAGAGTAGAAGAGTTAGCTCAAAAAGTTTTATCTGCTAAAACTACTGATAGCAATAAGTCAAGTGTTAAAATAGTCCCTATTGATAAGATAAAAGTTGTTAAAGGGCTTCTTGCAATAGATGCTAATATTTACAAGAATGAGAAGATTAAAAGTGTCAAGTTGGTATTAGAGAGTTTGCTGTTTGATTTAACGCATAAAAAGATAGAATCCCTCAAAGATTTCTCTTTAATTATAGACTCTTCGTTACTTTATACAAAAACTAGTGGACAGATTGAGAGAGAGTTTACGGTAGATAGTATCGACTTTTCTACACCAAATGCAGATAAGTTGATTGATTATATAGCATCTTTTAGTCGTGATAGTAACGGTAGTGAAGAGGAAGAGGGGAAAGTGGTTTTACCAATTCCCCATAAGTTGATTATTAAAAGAGCAAAAGGTGATGTAGAGAATCTCTCATTTGAACCATATAGAGTAAAAAAAGGGACTCTAAGTGCTAA
>JALVEV010000186.1 GCA_027030605.1 Campylobacteraceae bacterium
CAGAGTAAAACAGAAGATATATATTCACTACTAGAAAAAGAGATTGTACAGAAAATGAGTGATGCAGATGTTAATGTACAAGAGTATTTTAATCTACTTAAATATTTTAGAAAAAGTTTGAAAATTGTAGATAGACTAGAGACTATTGCTCAAAGGGTTATCTTTGCAAGAATGGGTGGGAAGCTTTAAAAGTCAAATGTTACCTTTTTAAGATATAATTTCCAAATCAAAAAAAAGGAAATAAACTCATGAACAGTACAATCAAAACAATACTTGGAGCAGCTTTTGCCATAGCTGTGGCCTACTATGTACAGTCTGCATTTGGAGAGATTCCCAGTGTCAACTTTCTAACATTAGCAGCCGTATTTGGTGCTTATATGGCGATGAATATTGGAGCTAATGACGTAGCCAATAACGTAGGTCCAGCTGTTGGAGCTGGGGCTTTAACTATTGGTGGGGCTGTTGTTATCGCTTCTATCTTTGAAGCAGGTGGAGCCTTACTTGCAGGTGGAGATGTTGTGGGAACCATTAAAAAAGGGATTATTGACCCTGTTGCTTTTGCAGGAGACCCAATGATGTTTGTCTATGCCATGGCTGCTGCTCTTCTCTCTGCTGCATTATGGTTGACCTTAGCAACAGCACTTAAAGCCCCTGTTTCAACCACACACTCTATTGTTGGTGGTGTTATGGGTGCAGGTATTGCTGCTGGTGGTTTTGCTATTGTTTCATGGGAAACCATGGGTAAAATTGCTGCTTCATGGGTTATCTCTCCTGTGCTTGGAGGGCTTATTGCTGCTGCTTTCCTTTACATTATAAAATCACAAATCTTACACCAAGATGACCGACTCAGTGCTGCCAAAAAGATTGTACCTATCTTAGTCTCTGTTATGGCATGGGCATTTTTAACCTACTTAACACTTAAAGGGTTCAAGCATATCTGGAAAGATGTTTTAGAGTTTTTACCATTCTTACCAGAGACAAAAAAACCAACCATTGGTGTTGCTGCCTCATTTGGTCTTATTGGAGCGATTGTAACCTATATTCTTGTTAAACCTAGAATAAACTCTAAAATTTCTGGTTTAGAGAATGACAGAGCTGCTATTAACACTCTCTTTACTATCCCACTTATTTTTGCTGCTGCCATGCTAAGTTTTGCACATGGGGCAAACGATGTTGCCAATGCAGTTGGACCTCTTGCAGCTATTTATGACTCTCTTGCACATGCTACCATCTCTGCTAAAGCAGCCATTCCATTGTGGGTTATGGTTACAGGTGGTGTGGGTATCTCTGTTGGTCTTGCTCTCTTTGGTCCAAGACTTATCAAAACAGTTGGTTCAGAAATTACTGACCTAGACCCAATGAGAGCCTTCTCTATTATGATGGCTGCAGCCATTACCGTGGTTATTGCTTCTCAACTTGGTCTTCCTGTTTCATCAACACACATCGCTGTGGGTGGGGTATTTGGTGTTGGTTTCTTACGAGAGTGGATGGACAGAAAAGGTACAGATGAAAAACGTATTGCATTAGAGAAACAACGTGAAAAAGTACAAGCTCTTAAAGATAAGCTAGAGACAATAGATGATGCTCAAGAAAAATTAGAACTTTTTGAAACCATTAAATATGAGAAGAAAAAAACAAAAGTTTTAAAAAGAGCTGTTAAAGATACCTATGTAAAACGTGGTATGGTTCAAAAAATTGTCGCTGCATGGGTCATTACTGTTCCTGCTGCTGCTACACTTTCAGCTCTTGTATTCTTTATTATTAGAGGGATTGAGATTTAATAAATCTAAAAATAGGAGTCGGGACTTTAGTCCCATAAATAACTTGGACTAAAGTCCAAGCTCCTATAATCCTAATAATACTCTTCCTACCTCTTTTGCATCAAACTCCCCTCGTTTCCAAGGGTCTTCTAAATCACCTACTATAATTTCAATTCCCTCTTTAAGATATTTATCTAAGTCCCCCGTCTGTATATAATGTTGTTTTTGCTGTTTACTATTGAAAAATGATTCTTGATTATAGTGGTTATTGATGATTATATGCGTTATAAAGTCACTCAAAACATAACCCTTCTCATGAGCTAAACGTTCTATTATTTGCATAATATCTTCAGCTGTTAAACCTCTGGTTTCACTATCCTGTGCAAGGTTTAGTAAAAATACTTTTTTTGCATTTTTATTTTTACAAAGAACATGAGGAAGTTCATTGTTAATCAAATGAGGTAAAATACTGGTAAAAAAGCTACCAGGGCTAAAGACTATAAGCTCAGACTCCTCTAATGATTTCAATACTTTAGGATTTACTACAGGATTGACATAGGAAAACTTGTTACCTTGTAATTGACAAATTTTCAAAGACTCTATTTTATGTTTACTATTTGCTCCAAACGCACTTATCTCACTCTCTCCACAAATAACCGTACCATTATAAAAATTTGCTTTTAAGTGGTATTGATTATCTAAATAGATAGGTAGAGATT
>JALVEV010000187.1 GCA_027030605.1 Campylobacteraceae bacterium
CCGAAGTTTTCTTTGGTCTATATCCATCTTATCATTTATCTCCATTCCTTGTGGAAGCGAGAGTGAATAGAGCAGAAGATATTGTGCTATTAAATTTTGACTATTTGGAATCTCATCTTTTCCATCGACTACTTTGTTGAAACGTTTCACCGTATCCATAAGTGAAGAGAGGTGTCTAACATCTGAAAAATCAGTCTGGAACTCATGGTAAAAACGCTCAACAGTTTTCATAAATTTTGGATTTTTAATCCCATCTTTTACCCCTGAATCGACTATAATCTCATAACTCATAGGTCCTGTAAGATTGTTCATAATAAACTCAGCACTTTGTCGAATAGGAACATCTTTATCGAAGTAGCGAATGGTATTTGAGTCTACCTTTACTTGGGTAATTCCTAGCCCTAAAAGAAGAAAGACAAAAGAGGTAATATAGATAATCTTTTTGTTATTTCTAAGAATAAATGCCCCATACCCCAATGGCTTTTGGGCTTTTATCTTCTCTGATACTTTTTCTTTAACAGGTTTTTTAAGCAGAAGCAGAACAGAGGGCATCCAAACAACTGAAATAATAAATGCTAAAACTGCTCCTGAAGCAGTTGCAATTCCCAAAGTAAAGACAGGAACAACCTCTGAAATAGTTAACGTTGCAAAACCAATGGCTGTTGTTAACGAGGTTAAAAAGATAGGCAACATGTTTTTTTGCATACTTCTATAGACTGCCTCTTCATTCTCTACACCTTCGCGTTTATAGGTTAACCAAACACTGTAGATATGCACTGCATCAGCAATTCCAATAGCAACAACAAAAACAGGTAGATTTGCAGTAAAGTTATTTAACTTATAGCCAAGAAGAACTTGCACAGCCAAAACTGTTAAAAAGGTAAAGACCACTACCCCAATAGGAATCAACGCCCCTGAGACACGACGAAATAGCAACAATAACAAGATAATAGAAGCCACTAAAACCAATGGTGTAAAGGTCATAGCATCACCTGTTCCAATCACCACAAAAGCTTTGTTAAGGGCTGGTCCACCATTGACCCAAAACTTATATCCTGTACGCTCTGCCTCAGGTAGTAAAATTTTATCAAGAAGCTCCATAATCTCTAAACTTTTATCTGACTTGTCATTTACTTTTGGAGTTAAACGAGCTGAAATCATGGTAGTTGTACCATCAGAAGAGATAAGAGAGTTTACTAAAAGTGGGTCATCTAAAGCGATTGCTTTTCGATTAAGAAGATAGAAATCATCTGCATTATCTATATCTTTAATAAAATCCTCAACAATAATATCCTCTTCATCATTAGGATTAGCATGAACATACTGATAGTTACTTAAAGAATCAACCCTAGCAATATACTTAGTTCTCCACAACTCATCAGTAATCCTTTTAATAGTAGAGAGAGCTTTTTGAGTAAAGATTCCCTCCTCATCTTTAAAGGCAATAATCACCCCATCATCATTTCCAAAGGTCTTACGAAAGTTATCATAATCTTTTAAAATCTTAGAATCTTCCCCAAACCAAATACGGTAACTTCCATCTATCTCAACTTTTTGTAGAGTTGATGATAGAGCAAAGACAATTAATGGTACAGCAAAGACAATCAGCCATTTAAATTTTTTCAAGAACGCTATGTAATTTTTCATCTTTTTTCCTGTAGGGTGTTTTCCCCTGAAAACACCATTTATTTGTTATTTAAATTTTTATTTGACGGTGTTGTCAGGGGACAACACCCTACATTAAAAATAATATCCCAATTCTATTTTTACAGCATCTAATTTTGAAAAAATAGAATCACTCTTAGGAGCTAAATGTTCATAAGAGAGTTTAAACTTATACTTCTCCAAAAGCCGTGTATTATACTCTACAAACATCAACTTTTCGTGATTCTCTTGGTCAATGTCAACTCCACCCAAAACATCTGAGTCAGAACTATCATTAAACGTCCATCTAAACCCTAAAGTAACATCATTTGCAAACAGATTTCCAAAATCTTTAGCCCCAAGCTTTGAGTCATCACGAGCATCATAACGGTAATACTCAGCCAACAACCCCAAGTCTGATTTACCTGCAACACCGTAGAGTGTATGCTCTAATCCAAATGAGGTTTGAGTGTAGTCCGAGACCTTTTTATCTTTACTTTTGGTATAGGCTAACTCTGTTTTATAGATGGTCTCACCATTAACAAAAGTAGCATACCCCATAACTTTGTCTACCAAATAGGCGTGTTGCTGTAAGCCACTGCCCACAGGGGCTAAGTAGCGTTGCTCATCGTACCCATTTTGGTAGATAAGTGAGTAATCCAACTGCACCTCATCAGCTGAACCTGAATACTTTAGATAGAGTGTTGGTCTATCTCTATCACCTTGTGTTACCAAATTATCACTATAGTTTGGTGGCAAAAAGTTATTGACCGACTTTAGGTCTTGAACCCTCTGTCGCTCCTCATGCACTTTGGCAATTAGTGAGAG
>JALVEV010000188.1 GCA_027030605.1 Campylobacteraceae bacterium
TACCTCTTTGTAGTATTTCTCTTTTTCGTTTGTTAGAGTGTTAAAGGTGTAAAGCTCCTCTATCTCATCACCAAAAAACTCAACTCTTATGGCAAACTCTTCATTGTAGGCAGGGTAGATGTCTATCACTTCACCATTTACTCTAAAGTCTCCACGGTCAAAAAACTCATCGTTTCGTTTGTAGCCCATCTCTACAAGTTTAAGTAGAAGTGCTTTTTGAGAATACTCTTCACCTACTACTAGCTTTTGAACAATACTTTTGTAATCCTCTGGAGAACCTAACCCATAGTTTGCTGAAACAGAGGCGATGACTATGACATCTTTATGACTTAAAAGAGAAGCTGTTGCAGAGAGTCTAAGTCGCTCTAGCTCTTCATTAATAGAGGAGTCCTTTTCTATAAAGAGGTCTTGACGTGGAATGTAGGCTTCTGGTTGATAGTAGTCGTAGTAGCTAATAAAGTACTCAACATGATTCTCTGGAAAAAAACTCTTAAACTCACTATAGAGTTGTGCAGCTAAGGTTTTGTTGTGGGTCATAATGAGTGTTGGCTTTTGAGTCTCCTCTATGACCTTAGCCATAGTATAGGTCTTTCCTGAACCTGTTACCCCAATAAGTGTCTGGTATTGGTTTTTGTTTTTTATAGATTGACTAAGTGTTTTGATAGCTGTTGGTTGGTCACCTGCTGGTTGGTATGGTGAATGAACTGTAAATCTTTTCATTATTTAGTCTCAATCTTTTCTGTTAATTTTTCTAATGAAGTAATGATTAATCCTTTAGCTATTTAATGGTATGATAATATCATAGCACAAAAAGAGAGATTTTTATGAAAAAAGTTATTTTTCCCATTACGAGTAGACGGTTAGAAGTAGATTTAGATGATGATTTTGCCAAGTTTCTCTCTAAAGATTTAGAAGATAATGGAGTTGGTTTAAACCAAAATATTGAAATAAGTCAGCTTTTACAGCTTTATCTAAAAGCACTATACAAAGAGTACCGTTCAGAAGAACAGATTAGAACATTATTGAACAAAATAGAGGAGCTAAATTAGTAGTAAACGTGAAATAATTAATTTTTTCTTAATATTATTTTCTAATTAAGTTTTTTATTTTAATTTTTAGTTTATAATACTCCTAGTTCAAAACAAAGAAAAAGAACTACAAAATATTTTAAGGAGTCTCTATGACACAAACAAACAATGTTCAAATGAAAAAAGGTTTTACAATGATTGAATTAATCTTTGTAATCGTTATTATTGGTATTTTAGCAGCAGTGGCTATTCCTAGATTGGCAGCTACTAGAGATGATGCGAAGATTTCTAAAACAGTTTCAAATATTAAAGTAGTTTTAGATGATGCAAAAGCTTTTTATGCTTCACAAGGTGGAACAAAGTGGGCATCAGGAACAAGTACAAAATGGACAGATGTAACAGATGGTATTGATGCTACAAAAATGAAAGATAAAACACTTACAGATCCTATTTTTATTGAAGGAGATTCAAAACAATGTTTTAAAATTACACCTTCATCAGATGATGAAAATGGTACTGTATTGTCTATTAGTTCAGAAAATACAACAGATGTTGTATGTAGCAAAGCACAAACTTTAGCAAAGAAAGCTGGTATTATCACTGATAGTGGTTCTAAGGACATTAGACTTGGTGGACAATCAGTAGTATTCTAGGATTGTTTATTTAATTTCACCTCTTTTGAGGTGAATTATTATTTTTTATTTTTAAGCTCAATTAATTGCATTTAAATATAAAAAATAATATGGAATATAAATATGATAAAGAGTAAAAAAGCTTTTACAATGATTGAACTTATATTTGTTATTGTAATTATTGGTATTTTAGCAACTGTAGCTGTTCCACGATTAGGAGCAACAAGAGATGATGCAAAAATATCTAAAACAGTATCTAACCTTAAAATATTACTTTATGATGCCTTTACTTTTTATGCTTCTCAGGGTGGTGATATTTGGAAAGTATCTAAATGGAGTGATGTTACAGATACTGTTGATTCCACTCAAGGAGCAACAGCTACTTTAAATAGTCCTGTTAAAATTTATGGAGAGTATGGTGTTGTTTGCTTTACTGTAACTCCAAGTACTGATGCAAATGGTACAGTTCTTGCTGTAACTTCAAATAATAGTGGAGATGTTATTTGTAGTAAAGCACAAAAAGTTGCTAAAAAAGATGGAATTATTGATACTCTTTCTGGAAAGGTACTTCGCTTAGGTGGACAGAGTATTGCATTTTAATAAATTATAAGGAAAATATATGATACAGAATAAAAAAGCATTCACCATGATAGAGTTAATCTTTGTAATAGTAGTCATCGGAATCTTAGCCACAGTAGCTGTTCCAAGGTTTGCAGCTACAAGAGATGATGCTATTATTACAAAAGCAAGAACTACTGTAGCCTCCATTAGAAACGCTTTAGCTATGGAGAGACAAAAACGAATTTT
>JALVEV010000189.1 GCA_027030605.1 Campylobacteraceae bacterium
CTTCAAGAGAGTAGACGACTTACAAAAGAGTTGGAGCTAACTACACAAATGAACTACATAGAGTGTATGTCTCTTCAGATGGATGATTGCAATGAGTACAAAGATGCCAAACCAGACCTAACCCCTATCTATAAACAGATAGCCTACGCCTTAGCTTTGGTATTGGTTCTATTTATTCCCATCTCACTATTTCTCTCCTTTTTTGCACTTAAGCCTGTAAGACAAGCCTCTACCATGATAGACAACTTTATTGCTAATATTGTCCATGATATCAATACCCCCATCTCTGTCATTATGCTCAATACAAAATCGTTACTCAAACGTGCTAAAGAGGAGTCTAAAAAGTTAACACGTATTCTCTCTTCGGCTAAACAATTAAGTGACATGCAACATGACCTCTTAGCCTTAGCTGATGAGAAAAGTGAGATAGCAAAAGAGAGGCTAGATCTAAAAGAGGTCTGTGAAGAGATTGTAGAGGGCTTTAGACTACAATACACCTCTCAAGCTTTTGAGGTCTCTGTCGAGCATCAGATGGTTACGGTAAACCCTGTCGATATACGCCGAATTATTCAAAATCTACTCTCTAATGCTGTTAAGTATAATAGAGATGAAAACCCCATTAAAATCTATACAAAAAATCAAAATCTTATTATAGAAGACCAAGGGAAAGGGATGACTCACCCTGAAAAGGTCTTTGAAAAAAATTATCGTGAAGATTATACCATTCAAGGGAATGGGTTAGGATTAGCCTCAGTACTCGCTATGTTAAAACGTAACAATATTGATATTGATGTTACTAGTAAACTAAATATAGGAACTAAAGTAGTATTGAAATTTTAACTCTACTAAAAACTATTCTAAGATTAAACTATTGCAGTCTACTCTATGAGTTTGTAAAGTATCATTACTATCACTACTTGAGGTAAAATTATCATAATAGTAGCACTGCCTAAACTCTTCATTCTCATTATAGAGTATTTTCCAAAAAGCTTTAGCGACAGCCATTTGATTTTCACCAATATGGTTAGGATTACTCTCAAAAACTACCCCATTAATGACACTTAACTCTCCCAATGAAACAGCAACTAAACGCTCTTGATACTCTGCTTTTATCCATAAGTAACGATTAACATAGGGGTCTTGGGGAATAATATTTGCCATGCTATAGATAATATTTAAATCCTCTTCATTATAGTCAAAATCAGCATCAGGTGCTAAATGCCCCCTATCATAGCCACTATTGGTATAGTCACTATAGAGTACTCTATACTCCTCTGGAATCTCTGGTTCAGCATAAAATGATGGTCTCTCATCTAAATTAACCTCATTAATCAACGTTCCATCAAGAGTATAGGCTACATACTTTGCCGATTTATAACCATAATCATAGCAGATAGAGAGTAGACTCCCCGTAGAGAACTCTTTCTCTATAACTTGGTCACAATTGACATCATTAATAAAGTTGTTAAGCTCTATAGATTTATTAACTTCTGTAGACTCACTGACTATAATAGGTTCTCTTCTCTCTGTAGATTCGTTAGTTTCTACAGATGCACCTCTATCAACTACTTCATCGGGTTCATTAACTTCTATAGATGTATTTCTCTCAATAGATTGAAGAGGTTCATCGGTGTTTCTATCTTCAACAACTGTTATGGCTGTAGTATTCTTTTCAACTGTTGAACGCACTTCTATTTTTTTAGTTTCAACGCCACCACAACCTGAAAAATATAACAACAATGACAAAAGTAGAGTAATTTTAAAATTCATTTTTTTCCATTAGTTTTTAGTACTATTTTACTGAACTACTTGTAAACCTTACTTACACACTCCATTAGCTTTTGCAAATTCTGCACTTTTAATAGCCCACTCTAAATTCTCTTGTTTACAACTTCTCTCTTTATCACATTTAGCTTTATATTTATAAGCTGACTTAACAAACTTACAATCTCTATCATGCCATTGTGATGCTGTAATATAATACCAATCTTGTGCATCACCATCATCAATTGCATCTGCTTTTATTAACTCTTCACTAGCTAAAGCATAATTTTTTTTCAAATAGTAGATATAACCTAAATATGTATGTGCTATATTACTGCTATTTCCATAAATAAGTGAGTCTGTATAGTCTTGAAAAGCCTTATTTTCTTTATTTGTTTCATAATATATTTTACCTCTTAATCTAAGTAGGTCTGGAGCTAATCTATCATATTTTAGTGCCTGATTTACATCTGTTAAAGCCTTATAATATTGCTTTAGTTTTAGATATACTTTAGCTCTAGAACCCAATATATAACTATTTTGAGGAGAAAGCTTTAATGCTTTAGTATAATCATCTATAGCCTTTTGAAAATCTTTAAAATAAAAATAGTATGAATCTCCTCTACTTATGTAGTATTTTTCATTATTAGGGTTTAACTTTATAGCTTCATTAAGATATTCAATCTGTCTATTTTTATCAAAAACTTTTTTTAGTCGTAATATATCTGCTTGAACATACTGGTAATAACCCTTTTGTCTTTTTAATACTCTATTTTTCTCATATAATTTTGATGTATTTGCCATAAATTTTTTTAATTTTTTAAGAGAGCCTCCCCATTTAGGTTGTAATGATGAAAGGTGGTTATAGCGTATATTAGAAGATAATGGATTCAGTAGTAAAGCTTTATCTAATATTTTTTTATATGCTTTATCATTGCCATTTGCCATATGGATATGTAGCATATAAGCAAAAGGTACTGTAAATTTTGGATTTTTATCTATAGCAAATTGAAGTTCATCTTTTGCTTTTCTAAAATGTGCATACATTTTAGCTATTTGCTTTTGATTTGTTTTTGTTATAAAATCTGTTCCTCTTGATAAAAATGCTAAGTTAGTATGATATATACCCAATGCTGTATGAGCAAAAATAGAATTTGGCTTATTTTTCACCCAATCTTCTAACATATACTCTAACTTAGGACTACTATTTTCAAAACTTTTTAATGCTAAAAGTAAAGTTCTCTCTTTTGTTATATCATCAATATATTTATCTTGCAATATTTGTAGTTTTGAATCTAATTTTTCATACTGTTTCTCTTCAATAAGCTTAAGCCAAATATCTTTATCTATACTCTTTAATACATCTGCATTTAGATATGTAAAAAGAAATAATATCCATATACTAAATTTAACAATAATTTTCATTCTAAATTCCTTAAATAGTTTTCTTAATATAATGGATTTTAGCATAAAATATTAAAATTTATATTTAATATTGTTTTAATAATTTTCTTCATCTTTTTATACTCTATTTCTTAAAATTATGAAATAAAATTGAAAATATAAACCAATGCAAACCTCCTGTATCAATAAATATAATAAGAATTAGTAACATTCATCTTTATTTTCTTTACAATATTCAAACAGTTCCTTTTGATAATAATAATATTTTTTAAACATTTTATTGTCATGTTGTTTTGCATAAAAAATCACTAAGTAAGATACTGCTGTTAGATTATTCTCATCAGCTTCTTTCTTTAGGAAAAAGGGGACAGGCTACTTAAAACCATGTAAACTAGGTCTTCCACGTTTTCTAAGAGTAGACAACATTCCATATTTAGTAGCTGTGTCTATTTGCCATTGCTCTTGACCTAGTGGTGCTTGTCTGTTAACAGAATTGCGTATATTTTCCAACTCTCCCTCTCTCAAAGGTTGATTTACATATTGTACCCATTCATCATAAAGTTCAACATAGGGTTCACTCAATAGTTCTCTATTTTTTTCTACTCTTTCATAAAGTGAGCCATATTTCCACTCTTCTGCTTTTTGGGTTAATTTTGCTCTATGGGCATTGGCTTCAATGTAACGTATTAATGTTAAATAATAACTCTCTTTTTCTACCATAAAACTTTTATATCGTCCTTGCCATATATGTCCTGATGTTTTGTTTTTCTTATGATAATATCGTACATGCGAAGTCATAACCCATTGCATCAGTCTACTTAAACTTTTTTCTTCTTGGGGTACAAGCAACAGGTGAAAATGGTTTGGCATTAAACAATATGCGTGTATCTCTACTTTCTCTCTTTTTGTTCCAATTTCTAATAATTCTAAAAAATATTCATAATCATCTGCATCATCAAACACTTGCATCTTCATATTACCTCTATTTATAATATGATAGATTCCTCCTACTGTCTCGCCTCTTGCTATTCTTGGCATGGGTTCTCTTTTCTTTTTGGAAATTTCATTTCTTCCATTATAGCTATATTCTGTCCCCTTTAATCTTTTGTGTAGTTGTTTACTACTGTTTTGCCACTTGGTCTTGTTATTTTAGTTAATCGTCTGTTTTTGTTGTAGGTATAGGTAGTTGTTTTGTTTAGTGGAGAGGTCAATGCTACTCTTTTGTCTACACCATTAAATGCAAAGTTATAAATACTAGGTCTAGGGGTTGTAAACTTGGTCATATTTCCATTTTTGTCATAAACATAAGACTCTGTTGTTCCATTAGGGTGAGTTACACCTACTAATCTGTCCATAATATCATAAGTGAAGCTTGTTACTTCACCTTTGCTGTTTGTAATGGTGGCTACATCTCCTCTTGTTCCATAGGTGTAAGAGGTAGTTCTTGTTCCTGTTGTGCTACTTGTTCTTCTACCTTTGCTATCATAGATATAAGTTGTAGGGGTTAGAGTTCCTGAAGTTACTTTTGATGTTAAATTCATGATAGCATAAAAAGTAGAGATTCATGACACAGTACTTAATTTGCTTTATCTCTTGCTAATTTTAATGATAGACCCCTATAATTAAAGCAAATTCATTATTCTATTTTTGACAATCAGGGAAAACAATATCTGCATTCTCTCCCTCTCCTCCATACTTACCATCCGCTCCAAAACTAATAATTTGAAATTTGTCTCCTTTATCAGTTTGATAGTGAATGTATATAAATGGATTTTTCCAAGGGTCTAAAGGAAGCTTGTCCATATATGCATTACTTGCATAATTTAAATATTTTTTAGGATTTGGATTGTTAATCAAAGCATTTAACCCTTCTTTTTGTAATGGATAAGTACCATTATCTAGTTTAAAAAGATCTAAACCATGTTTCATATCCATCATTAACCTATGTGAAATTCCTTGAGGAGTATACCGCTCTCGTCCATCATCTAGTGGATCATGGAGAGGGAAAAGTAGAAGAACAAGAAAATTAAATATTAAACCCTTAAAAATAACACTCAAAATATATGTTATCTTTCTAATAGATTTCACTTCTTGTGAAGATTCATGAAGCAAAAGTAAATAAGCAATCAATAAAAGAGTTATATAGAAAATATTTATCTTTACATTTATAGCTGAACCTATAATCAGTATAGGTAAAGATCCAAATAGGAGTACAATTATTAATATATTTAATCCACTATTTTTACCTCATCTTATTATATTTACAAGCGAAAGTGTAAAAATTAATATAAATAAGCTTAATAAAATAATTTTATTTAAATTATAGTCAAAAAAATAACTAGATAATAAAAAAAATAATCCTATTGTAGACAATAGCACTAAAGAAAAATAACCTTTTCCCTCTAACCTACTGCTTAATCTCAATATATTTTTTACAATTTTCATTTCTTTTTACCTTTGCAAGAGTGAAGATAAAAGCTCATAAATATTGAGCCTAATATTTGAGTTCTCATCTAACTTTAAAGCCTTAAGTATTCACAATGTCAGAAGGTAACTATATTAATAGTATCTTTTTCAAGCTACATTTATTATTAAAACTCTTTCAAAATTTTATCTATAGTGGCTTGGTCTACAGAAATAGTTTGCATACGAGCAGTTTGAACTTTATAATCTATTACAGGTAAAGAGCAATTATCACCATGGTTTCCCCATCCAATACCAACATGCCCACCTGCACCTACTCCTCCAGCACCTCCTCCAGCACTTCTATTAACTTCAATATATTTATAAATCTCAGGAGTCCAAGACTTATTAATTAAAGATGCTATTTCATCTTTATTATCTACTTCATATAAAACTTTAGACTGCCAACCTCCAATAGTATCATTACCTAAATTTCCATATAGGTTAGCATCTTTAAATAGATTTCCATCTTTAATAATCCAATTATTGTCAGGAGTTCTGTTTTCCGTATAAAAACCGTTAAAATCCTCTGTATGAATTAATTTTGATGCTCCATTTTTTGTTGTATAAATTTTAAACTTTAATCCAGCAACCTCACCAGCACAATTGTAGACATAATGAAAAGCAAGAGTAGCTTTGGCTTTAGTTTCCTCTGTAAGTTTCAACTCCTCAATAGTTACCTCTTCTCCTGTAGCATTTAGTAGCGTAATAAACAGTCCACCTTGTACATTTTCATCTGTTAAATTATACTCTTTTAACACACCAGCTTCAGTGCTAAAACTAAAGTCTCCATTTATACGATTAAATGCTCCATTTTCTACTCTACTTGCTATACCTTTTCCATCTTTATCTAAACGAAGTCCTACTACAGTTAAAGGTTTATCTGTTTTGATGGATAGTTTTATTTTTGTTTTGTTTGCATCTTTTATATCATCATAATTTAATCCAAATGAATTTGTTGAATATGCACCTATATTAGAAGAGATCATTGTCCTAGCTAAGAATAGTTTAGTATCACTCCAAAATCGTTTTCCTAAAAGTTGATATGGATATTTATAAAAATTATAATCTATATCTTTATTTTCATTTATTGAGTCAAGTAGATTAATATCATCCTCTTTCACTGTAGCATATTGGTAATATAACATTGCTGTATCAAGAGAAGTACTTTTTTCTTCTCCTAATAGAGTTCCAAAGTTACAGTCTGTATTAGGATTAGAAAGAAAAGATATTGTATTTTCAATACCTGTGCTAGATCCAACTATAAAGTTTCCATAAAATAGGTGAGAAATTTCTTTTTCAAAATTAGTACATTTTTCTGATAATAATTTTATAAAAAACATGGTTTTATATTCATCTTCTTCTTGCTCCGTATCTATAAGTCCATATTTTAAAATTTCACCACTTTTCATTACTGCATTAAAATTTAAATAGTCATTTTTTTTATCATATAAATGATCAGAAAACCATTCTGCAGTAGATTCGTATAGCCACTTCCTTTGATCCATACCATTAGGAAATATTGCCTCAATTGGGGTAAGGGAATCAAATATATTTGTATATAATAAATGAGTATGTAGGTCTGTTTTTGCTTGTGCATGATGAAAATATTCATGTCCTATTGTGCTTCTAATATATTCAAATTTATCATCATTAGTTAAATGTAAAATTCTAGCATTTTCTTGTAAAAAACGATGATTCACATATCCATATAAGTTTTTTCTTAATTTTTCAATTTGTATAGTTATACTTTTATCAACTAATCCAATACCCAAATTATCAAACTCACTTCGAGCCTCACCAATCCAAACCATCATTTCTTCTATAGTCGTATCAGGAGTCCAATGGGTGATTCGTCCATTATCATTACCAAATCCTTCAACGGTATAAGTAAGGTCTCTAAGTCCATCTACCTCTATCTTACATGTTTGAACTTCATAATCTGTTGATAAGACAATATTTAAAATTGGAAAGACCCATTGATTAGGAGTACAAGTAATATCATTAACTGTTATAGTTGCAGGGTTAGCAGTTTGCTTTAAAAGAATTTTTCTTGATTGCTTTTGCTGAATAGGTGCTTTTGTACCTACAGTTTTAGCCCTAACACCTATAAACATAATTCCTTTTAAGCTTCCAATAGATAATACTCCATACTCAGCACCGTCTACTACTTCTACTTTTAGATTCATACTGGTCATATTCCAAATAGGTTTTGCAGATATTTCATGCTTTGCCATGTAATAAAGAGAAAGTCTTGGAAAGTCATGAATGTCATTTAACTTTGAGACAGGAATTAAAACTTCTACATCATCAGTATTGTTTTCATCTGCATAAAAATAATCACTTAAAACTTGAATACCGTTTGGGATAGCAATTAAACCTTTATTTTCTACTTTTCTAATGGTTGGAATAGTTGGGTTGTTACCTAAAAATCTAAATTTTACTCCATTTAAAGTTGTATTGGGGTCTATGATAGAGACTAAACTATTATTGGTTTCTGACTGTAATACTTCTGTTTGTGAAACATGAACATCAAAACTAATAGTTTGTGTTTTACTACCATTAGACGCTTCTATACTAACTGTATGTGTACTTCCCTCTTCAGACAAAGGTGCAGTCCAAATAATACATCCATCATCATTGACTGTCATTCCATCAGGGTTTTGAGTAAGGCTATAAGTTAAATTTTCATGTCCATTGTAAGTAGTTTTTAGACACATTATTTTAGGTAAAGTTGCAATAAAGTTAGTAGTGTCAACAGGTTTGGTTAACGTTAAAACTAATCCTTTCATCTCTACATCATCAGGATTAATACCATCATAATTCGCATCATCACTTATGATGCTGTCTAAAACTATTGTATAGTTTTGGACTCCATCAACTACATTTTGATTTTGACCTTCAATTAAAACTGTTTGTGGCATATTCCAATTATCAGTAGTAAAAACAAGTTTACTTGCATCTCCATCTAAAGAGATAACTTTTCCTTCATTTATGTCTGAAGAGGAGATAGGAATAGTTACATTGGCTTCAGGTTTACTTTTTAATGAAACAGAAAATCTTGCAATATTATGATAGGTTGCCGTATTACCTTGCACCTCACCAATATTCACTCCATATTTTACAACAGGTTCAATTACATTAACTATTCTACTCAAAGTAGCTCTGTTTCCAGCACTATCAACTGCCGTATAAGTAATGGTATAGGTTCCAACTGTAGAAGTATCTACCTCTCCACTAACCGTAACATTAACATTCCCATCTACATCATCAATAGCTGTTGCTCCAAGTTCATTATAGTTGTCACCTTTTGTTATTGTAATGTTTTGATTTCCATTTAAAGTAATAACAGGAGGAGTCTTATCAACAATTACTACAGGAGTGACATTTATTGTTCTTTTTACCTCAATAGCTTTATTTCCATGAGCATCAGTAACATTATAAGTTACTACATAAATACCAACAACATCTGTATTAATAGCTGAACTATCAATAACAATTTTTGAGCTAATATCTCCATCTAAATTATCATTGGCTGTAGCATTTAACTCTGTGTATGTTTTACCTTTTTCTATTGTAACATTTGCATCACCATTTAGAGTAATAACAGGTGGAGTAGTATCAACAATAACTTCATTAACAACATTTACTGTTCTAGTAACATTCGCTTCATTTCCTACTATATCAGTTGCAGAGTAAGTCAATATATAAACCCCAACCGTAGAAGTATCAACACTCCCA
>JALVEV010000190.1 GCA_027030605.1 Campylobacteraceae bacterium
TATCATGTGTAAAATAAGCAAATTATCAGTAAAAAAATTAAATTATGTTCATAAATTTTATTGATTAAAGAGTTTTTCTATATAATTACATACCTTAAAAGGAGTTGAATGTTAGTTGAAAACCGTGATTTAAAATCAGCATTAATTTCATATCAAAAACTACTTGATGAAGAAAAATATTTTGAAGCTCATGAGGCTCTCGAAGAGGCATGGCATCCACTTCGTAAATCAAATCATCCACTTAAAAATTTAGCAAAAGGTCTTATCAATGGAGCAATCTGTTTTGAACATCTTAAACGAAATAGGGAAGATTCGAGAAGAAAAGCCATGCAGGTTTTAAAATCTTATGAACGACATAAACATCTATGCAAAGAAGAGATAGAATTTTTTAATGAGTTTAAAAAGTGTTGTAAAAAAATAGAAGCATTAAAAGAGAAACACAACTTGTAGGGTCGGTTCACCGACCACTAATAGACTATTTACTCTCTCCAGCAAAAGGAAGCAGAGCAGAAGCCCAAGTTAACCCTCCACCAAAAGTATCAAGCAACATCAACTCACCCTTTTTAAGACGACCCGACTCCCAAATATCATTAATTGCCATAGGAATAGAAGCGGCCGAGGTATTTCCATACTTTCCAACGGTCAAGACTACTTGCTCCTCTCTCATCTTAAGTGAGTCACCTACTGCTTTTATGATTCTATAGTTTGCTTGGTGTGGAACAAAATGAGGAATATCATCTGAGTTAATCTCATTTTTAGCTAGTATATCTTTAACATCTTTGGTCAAAGTTTTAACAGCTAACTTAAAGGTCTCATTTCCTTTCATCTGCACAAAATTTAGTCCCTCATCAATGACTTTTTGAGAAACAGGATTAACTGTTCCTGGGGAAGGAGTCATTAAAAAATCTGAATAAGAGCCATCAGCAGAAGCATGGACATCAATAAAAGCTTCCTCTCTATTTTCTGTTGCTGAAATTACTGCTGCCCCTGCACCATCTCCAAAGAGAATACAGGTTGTTCTATCTGTATAGTCAACAATAGAAGAGAACTTCTCTGCACCTATAATAAGAACATGCTTTTTCATACCAGACTCAACAAAAGCTTTTGCTACAGAGAGAGCATAGACAAACCCTGAACAAGCAGAAGAGATATCAAAAGCTTGAACATTTTTAATACCCAGTTTATCAGAGATAATACAAGCTGTTGCAGGCATATTAAAATAGTCGGGAGTTACCGTTGCACAGACAACTAAGTCAATATCTGATGCCTCTAGACCCGCTCTCTCTATCGCTAACTTAGAGGCTTTAGCTGCCATGTCACTGGTATTTTCACCCTCTGCTGCAATTCGTCGTTCAGAGATACCTGTACGTTTTAAAATCCACTCATCACTGGTGTCGACCATCTTCTCTAGGTCTGCATTGCTTAATACTTTAGAGGGAACATAAGCCCCAATAGAATGAAATTTTGCGTACATTGTTTACCTTAAATCTTTGTTCTGATTATTATTTTTTGGTAAGAAGCTCTTCAATAGCATCATTCACACCCGAATCACTATAAGCGATGGCTTGAAAAATTGCATTTTTAATCGCCTTCGCATTACTTTTACCATGCGATATAATAGCACAACCTTTAACTCCAAGTAAAGGTGCACCACCATATTCAGCATAATCTACTTTCTCTTTGAGCTTTTTAAACACTTTTTTCTTCATCATAAAAGCCCCAATCTTTGCAGGAATTGACCTTTTAATATGTGTTTTCATAAGCGTAAAAACTGTTGAGACCACACCTTCACTTGCTTTAAGTACAATATTACCTGTATAACCATCACAGACAACTACATCTACAGAGGCATTAAAGATATCTGAACCCTCAACATTTCCCTGAAAACCAGGAACATCTTGCATCAGTTTAAAAGCCTCTTTTGTTAAAGCATTTCCTTTAGTATCCTCTTCACCATTCGATAAAAGTCCAACTTTAGGATTACTCAAACCAATTACTTTTTGTGCATAAACTTCACCCATAATCGCAAACTCATAAAGATTTTGTGCTGTACAATCTGTTACTGCACCCACATCTAAAAGTAGTGTTTTAGAAGCGATTGTTGGCATAATAGTTGCTAAGGCAGGTTTTGAGATACCAGGTAGACGACCTATTCTAAGCGTTGCTAGAGTCATGGTTGCACCTGAATGACCTGCTGAGACTACACCATCTGCTTTTCCATCACGTACCAACTCTACTGCTTTATAGATAGATGACTCTTTTCTCTTTAAAGCTTGTGTTGCTTGGTCTGACATAGAGATAACATCAGAAGAGTCAACAATCTCTACTTTATCAAGGTAAAATTCTGGTAAAAATGAGGTAATCTGTTCTCTATCTCCTACAAGTATAGGAAAGAATCTTTTTTGGTCAAGTGCATCAACTACACCCTCTATGATAGGTTCGGGACCAAAGTCCCCACCCATTG
>JALVEV010000191.1 GCA_027030605.1 Campylobacteraceae bacterium
TATTTTATTTTTGATACATTTTTAACTGATTTTAGCTTCTATTAATGATTATAATGCTTCTTGTCCTACTATAAAAGCATGTCCTGTTTCAGCCTCTATTTTAATAGTAAAACTATCTCCTGTAGACATTTCAAATTTTAATCTACAATCGGTATGCATAATTTTAGAGAAATTAGCACCACCATAACTTGCTATTTGATGATGTGGTCTACCCAAATAATCAAAAGCTATATGCTGTACACTACTACATCCACCATATTTTCGTATTCTATTAATTCCAAATTTTTTTGAAATCAAGATAGTTGGACTCTCATCACTTTGCAAATCATCACACTTATTCATAGTATAGAGATATTTGCCATCCATAGGATTAATTGCAGACTCATTCTTATTGAAACCTGTATCTAATGTTGTTGCAGAACCAACTCTATAGTAATACTCTGCTGTACCATCATCATTAGTTGTGTTTCTACATTTTCCATACTCAAAACGCCAATAGGCTCTTTGCCATAGAGTATTATTGTCTTTGCGATGTTTATTATCTCTTAATGCTAACTGTTGAGCCAGTCGTATATGTGATAAAATTGTCTCAGAGGCTTCTTGTTTAATGTCTCTATCCATTCGTCCTATTGCTAAAGAGGCTAAAATGCCTAAAACAACAATAACAAAAATAAGTTCAATCATAGTAAATGCTGTTTTTTTCAAAAAATAATCTCTTAATAAAAAATCTAAAGAGATTATATCAAAAAACTAGCTTATGAGTTCTCTTCTCCTACAATAAAAGAGTGTCCAGTCTCTGATTCAATAGTAATTGTAAAGGTATCATCATATCCATCATTATCTTCATCGGTTGACATAGTAAAGGTTAAATTACAATCATCTTTCATAACTTTGGAAAAGTCATTAGTAGCATTGCTAATATCTATATGAGGTCTACCAAGATAATCAAATGCTATAGAGTTACTATTTGTACATGCAGATGAATCAATTGCATGAATACCAAATTTATTCTCAACTAAGACAGTACCATCATTAAAAAGATATTTTCCATTTGTAGGGTCAATGGCTGATTCTGTCTCATTTATATCTCCACTTAAATCCTTATCTGAGCTAACACTATATTTACAATCCGAAGTACAATCAAAATCAATTCTCCAGTAGGCTCTTTGCCATTGTGCATCATAATCACTCCTATGTTTATTATCCCTCAAAGCTAACTGTTGAGCTAAACGTATATGAGAAAGAATTGTAGAAGAAGCCTCTTGTTTTAAATCTCTATCCATACGCCCCATAGCAATAGAAGCTAAAATACCTAAAACAACAATGACAAAAACAAGTTCAATCATAGTAAATGCAGATTTTTTTTTCAAAAGAGGAACCTTGGTATAATTTAATTTTTAAAATTATACCATAGGTTTAAGAAGATTTTAATTATTTAAATTAAAATTTAAAGTTTTATATTTTTTCAGCCTTCTGAACATCATATAAAATATCATCCATAGGGTGACGATACATAGGCATTGCAAGACGTTTTTCATCAAGTACGTGACCGATAAATCCGATTGAACGACCTACAATGAAGAATGCATTAAGTGTACCACTTTCGATAAACTCGTTAATCTCTTCTTCTGAGTAACCTAAAGCTCTCCACATATCTACCATAAGAATACCAATAGTACCATCAACGTTAAGAATTAGGTTCTCTTTCTTACTTGTAGTAAGTGCCTCAACTGTTCTTGCATAATCAAGTAGTGGAGTTGATGGGAAATGCTCTGCTGCATAGTTCATAAGTCCTGTAACTCTTAGGTCAGGGTTTTTAAGAGACTTAATTCTGTGACCAATTCCAGGAATTGGAATACCTTGCTTCTTCATATAGCCCAAGAACTCTTTTGGAGAAAGATTATTATCATCTGCATATTTAAAGTATTTAGCAGCACCATCAATCGCCCCACCAAATCTAGGTCCAATAGTAAGAAGTCCAGTTACAAGTGACTCAACAACAGATTTACCTGCTCTTGCTGTTACCTTTGCATTGTGAGCACCAGATACTGCTGGTCCATGGTCTGCTACTGTTTTAATTACTGTCTCAATAAACTCTGTAGCCCATTTTGGATACTGTTTTTTGAACCATAAAAGTGAAATAACATCACCAATACCTTTACCTGTATCAGGTGTTGCAACAGAAGAGATTGGGAATCCTGCGTAAGTTGCCTCTTCTCCTCTATCATCAGAGATAGTACAGATAAACTGCTTAGGTCTTCTTACTTTTGGTACTATGTTAATCTCAGGCTCAGGAATTGGGTCAAGATTAAGAGACTCAAATACCTCTTTGATTTTTGCTGGAAGGTCATTGAATGTTGCTGGTACATGAATACCTGCTTCAGCCATTGCATTATTTTTATACTCAGCTGTCTCCATTTCGCCATTTGCAGAAGCACCTGCATGACCAAACTGAACACCA
>JALVEV010000192.1 GCA_027030605.1 Campylobacteraceae bacterium
CTGTAACGTGAACAGCAAATCCAGCTTTATGACGGCTAAGAACTTTTCCTGTAGTAGAGTCAATAAAGTCAACTAAAGATGCATCTCTCTCTGTTGCAAAGGTAATATCTTTTACATTTTTAACCTCTGCACCTTTATATTTTAGAGTACCATCTTCTCCAACAGGGTATTTTTTTGCTAAAGCTTCTCTGTCAGCTAGTTTAGTCCAAGATTTATGTACTTCATCAAAATCTAGTTTTAACTCAACAGTATTTTTCCAATCCATTAGCCAATCAACCATACCTGTTGCATCATCTTTAGAGAATTTACTACTCCATTCAGGCATAGCTGTATTTTCTCTACCATTTAAAATAGTCTCAGCCAACATCTCTCTGTTTTTCTTTTTAAGAGCTTTAGGTCTAAGGTCGCTACCAACACCACCTTGGTGAATAGGTCCGTGACACCCTTGACACTCTTTTTCATAAACTTTAGCAAAGTCCATAGTTGATGTTCCTGCCATTGCCATAGTTGTTACTAGACTAGTTGCCGCCGCTAAACTTAAGAGTTTATTTAACTTCATTTTTTTCTCCTCTTATTTATGGTGGATTTAACTTATACATAAGTCTATCCAGATAAAATCACGAGTCTTATTAAAAAAATAAGACATAGATACATTTTTGAGGACTCTGCCAAGTCCTCATTTTTAAGATTTTTACCAATTTTTGCAAATTGCACCGAAGTGTAACATCTATTTACTTAAGTAAAATATATCATTTTAATAATTTAAAATGATAACTATCTATTTATTAAGTCTCTTCTTCTCCTGTTTATATATCCAAAACATAGGTAATATAATTATTGTATGTAAAAATATAGTTAACGTTAAAGGGCCCTGATTTAGCATACCAAAGAAACTTGGTACAACATCTGTAAATTGTTCAATCATTTTTTCTCCTTTATTAGTATTTAGATATGGGAAAACCCATATCTATAAAATTAAGCTTGTGCCTCTTTTGCCTCTTGACCAATGGTAAGTAAATCCCACACAAGATAGACAAATCCTAAGAATGTAACTACACCCATAATAGCTCTCCACATCTGTGCTTGAACATACCAAGGTAAGTTTTGAGCTACAAAGAAGGCATTCCAACCAGCACCAAGCTCTGCACGTTCTACAAGTACTTGTTCATACCCTGCAATGGTTAAGGCAACTGTCATTCCAACTACACCAAAGGTAATAAGGAAGATAGCCATTTTAGATTTAAATGTAGACTTTAATCTCTCTATACCATAAGCATACTGTACACCCATATACATCATTCCAATAAGGATTGTTGCGTAAGCTCCAAAGAATGCTAAGTGACCATGAGCCGCTGTAAACTGTGAACCATGAGTATAGATATTTACTTGTGGTAAGGTGTGGAAGAATCCCCAAATACCTGCACCTAAGAAGTTTCCAAATGCGTTGGTAACAATCCAAGATAGAGCTGGTGTATTGTTTGCTACTGTTCCTGTGTGACCTTGAGCTTTTGCAACTCCTTGCTCTTTACCCCAGTCGTAGAGTACATGAACAAACATTGCAACAAGTGGAACTGGCTCTAGTGCAGAGAACAATGCTCCAATCTCCCACCAGTACTCAGGTGTACCAATCCAGAAGTAGTGGTGACCCAATCCAAGGATACCTGAACCAAAGAGCATAAGCACTTCAATCCATAGCCACATCTCCACTATCTCTCTTTTTGCACCAATAATTTTAATAAGTGCATAAGCAGCGAGTGTTCCTACAAATACTTCCCATGTAGCTTCAACCCAAAGGTGAATAACCCACCACCACCAATATTGGTCCATAGAGATATTGTCAGTAAAGAACATACCTGCTAGGTATAGACCAGCTAGTGCTAAAAGGTCAGCAACCATAACAGTCATAATGCCTGTCTTCTCACCCTTCATATAGGTAGCAAATACATTAAAGTAGAAGATAAGTACAACAACTACAATACCAATATCTGCCCATCTTGGTGCTTCGATATACTCTCTACCCTCATTAATAAGCCAAATAGAAGCCTCTGTACCTGAACCTACTTGAATAAAGATATAGACAAGAACCACAACGGTAACAGCAGCTGTTAATACCCAAAAGGCAAGTTTTCCAAGCCCAATAGCAACACCTTCATGTCCTGTCTCATCAGAGAGCATAAAGTAGACAGAACCAATCATTGCATAGAGCATCCATACAACTAGTGCGTTAATATGTACCATTCTAGCAACACTAAAGTCGAATATCTCAAAGAGGAATCCAGGAACTATAAACTGAATAGCAGCAATAAGACCCATAAGAAGTTGAGCTCCAAAGAGTATAATAGCTACTCTAAAATACATCATTCCAAGCTCTTTACCTTTGTTGCCTTCAAATGAATTTGTTTTAATACTAGTGAGCATTTGTGCCTCCTGCTTTGAATTGGTCAACTGTTTTTG
>JALVEV010000193.1 GCA_027030605.1 Campylobacteraceae bacterium
TAAGTTCTCTCTTTATCGTATTTTTATTTTAAAAAATATCGAAAAAAACTCAAATAGACGTTCGTTTTGTTTTCTTATATTTAGTTGTTAAAGACCACTTAAAAACATCTTCGACTTCTCTGACTTAATCTCTAAGTCGTCCCCAATGTTCTTGGACGCGTATTATAGAGAAATCCTATTGAGATGTCAAGGTTTTTTTGGAATTTGTGTTAAATTTGTGTGATTTTTTATACATACCATTAATATATAAACACTAAAATTTAATATTTGTAATGATATTCTATTATTTCTTTAAATAAATAATATTTTTAAATATTTTTAAATATAAATTTAGTTTTTTATTTTATCATTGATTTATTTTTATTTTTTTTTATTTTAAGCTAAGCATGAGGAAAAGTCTCTTATAATAAGTCTATGCGTTAATTTTTTGCATAAAATACATAGGAGAATATTATGACAATTAAAAGTACACTCAAACTATCACTTGTAGCAATGGCAGTAATGACATCAGCACAAGCAACAGGAGTTGGTGGAGATGATTTACCACCTGCAAAACCAGGACAATGTTTTACAAAGGCGTTCTACCCAGCTAAATATGCGACTACTACAGAGAGAGTTTTAGCAACAGAGGCTAGTGAAAAAGTACAAGTAATTCCTGCTAAATATGGTTGGACTACACAAAAAATCAAAGTTTCTGATGGCACTCAAAGAACTATAACTATCCCAGCTACTTATAAAACTGTTTATGAAAGAGTTTTAGCTGTTCCTGCAACAAAAACTTGGAGAACAAGTTTAAGAACAAATGCACCTGAAGCATCTTCAACACTAATGAATGCAGCACGTTCAGCAGGTATGCCAATAGACTCAGCAATGCCACGTACTTGTTTTTATGAGTGTTATGCACCAGCTAAATATCAAAAAATTACAGAGAAAGTTTTAGCTTCTGAACCAAGTGAAAGAGTTGTTGCTATTCCTGCAAAATATAAAACTGTAACTAAAAGAATTCTTGTATCGGAAGGTACAGAAAAACTTGTAACCTCTCCAGTTCAATATAAAACTGTTAGAGAGAGAGTATTAGTTTCTCCTGCAAGAACAGAGTGGAAAAAGACAAAATGTCAAGATAGAGGATGTAACCAATCTGAAGTTGTTTGTTTGGTTGAAATTCCAGCTGTATACAAAACTGTAACTAAAAAAGTTGTTGCTAAACCAGCTACAACAAGAAAAGTAACTACACCACCTGTATATAAAACTGTTCAAGTTCAAGAGTTAGTACAACCTGCTTCAAGCAAAACTATCCCTGTTCCAGCTACATATAAAACTATTACAAAAACTAAAAAAGTGGCAAATGGTCAATATGGTTGGACAAATAGTCCATCTAACTGTTCAAATGCCATCTCTACAGGTTATGCAGCAGGAGATACTTCTGGTTCAGTAATGGGTAATGGTGCTGGTTCAGCAAATGGTGTAGCTGGAGCTGGTTCAAGACTTTCATCTTCTGCTAGACCAACAGGAAATAAAATATGTTTAACAGCAACACCTGCTAAATATAATAAAGTAGCTAAGAAAGTTGTTGCAACTCCTGCAAGAACAAAAGTTGTAACAACTCCTCCAAAGTTTAAAACAGTAAGAATTAAAAAACTTATTTCTCCTGCAAGTGAAAGAAGAATTGCTATTCCTGCAACATACAAAACTGTAACTAAAAAGAGAATGGTTTCAGATGGTTATGCAAAATGGGTACAAATTGTTTGTAAATCAAATATGAGTGCAACAACTATTATGAGAGTACAAAGAGCACTTAAAGATGCTGGTTACTACCATGGACCAATTGATGGTGTTTGGGGTTCAGAATCTAAAGCAGCAACTCGTGCTTATCAGAAAGCTAAAGGTCTTCCTGTAGCTGGACTTTCAGTTGCAACAATGAACTCTTTAGGTCTTTAACCTTAAATCCCTTTAGAAATCCATACAGAAGAGACTTTTTCTCTTCTGTACTTCATAAAATCTAATTAAATTAAACTCTCTATTCAACTTCTTTTAAACTTCAACCTAATATACTAGCCTGACAAATATCAATACTGATTGATATCATTAATTTACTAAAAACAATAGAAATTATTGTTTTTTGACAAAGGATTTATATGGCTCTGTATGATAGAGATTATAATAATACTACTGCTGCTGATATAGCATATGAGACAAATGTAGGTACTGCTTCTGTTACATTTATGAAACAGACCTATCAACTACTAGGTGCAAGTATGATTTCATCTGCATTAGGTGCATATCTTACAATGCCTTATGTAGAAACCATTGCTAGTTTTAAATGGTTTATTTTTGGATTTGTCATGTTTATGGCTTTTTTTGGTTTTTCAATGACTAGAAGAAATAATTTTTTACATCTTATGGCTCTATTTGTGTTTACATTTGCCTTAGGTGTCATGATTGTTCCTCTTTTAGCCTTTACCATAGCCAAAGGAAATGGAGCATTTATTGGTAATGCATTTTTAATGACCTCTGTACTTTTTGGTGCATTGAGTCTTTTTGCAATTAACTCTAAAAGTGATTTTTCTAGTTGGGGGAAACCTCTATTTATTACATTTGTAGTTATTTTTATAGCTTCACTTGTAAATTATTTTTTATTACATAGTCCAATAATGCATATTGTGATTACAGCAGGTATTTTATTACTTTTCTCACTATTTACAATTTATGATACACAAAACATTGCAAATGGTGCATATGATTCACCTGTTGATGCAGCAGTATCATTGTTCTTAGATTTTTTTAATATGTTTACCTCTATTCTTCAACTATTAGGAATAATGGGCGACGATTAAAAAGAGTACTCTTTGGAATTTTTTTTCCAAAGAGTAAATTACTTCTTCTCTATTACTTTTACAAACATTACTTCAAACTCTAAATAACTTAATGGATACTCTAACATTAAAGTTTTCATCTGCTTATAACTTAACTGCTGAACACCACCACTAACACCACTCTTTTTTATATATTTTAACATTTCATGCACAGAATTAAAATCTAAAGTGTACTCTACAAGTTCCATCTCATAGTTAAAAACCTTATCTAAGATTTTAATTAAATCCTCTCTTGTATATATAGGAGAAGTGAGATTAGCTATTTGATGAAGTGTTCTAAACGTATTTGCAGTAAAAAAAGAGAAATAGTGACTCTTAGAAAGTGGTTTGATTAAATTTAAGAGAGAGAGTAAATCACTACTCCACTGCAAAGCAGAAGAGGAGATTAGTAGGTCAAATTCATCATTTTTAAACATTGAAAAAGAGCTAGGCTGATTAAAATCTCTACAAATTTTTTCAATAGAACTGTTATTAGGATGAATCTCTAGCATCTCTTTTGAGAAATCAAATGCTATAAATTTATTAAATTTTATATTATTATGACTAAGCGTTTTATAGATAGCTCCATCTCCTGAACCTAAGTCTAAAATTTGATTATAAAATCCTTTTGGAACATAAGATGCTAATCTCTTTGCCACCTCTTTTTGTATCACATTGTATTTATCGTATTCGTAGGCAAATCTCGAAAATTCTTTAACTATTTCCATTTATCTCAGTTTCAATTAATTTAGGGTATAATCGCCGAAATTATACCCAATTTGAAGTTTATTTTAGAAAATAACTTCAACATTCAGAGAGGAAAAAATGATTTCAACACTATTGGTTGTACAAATTCTTTTAACTATTGCGATAGTTATTGCTGTTTTATTGCAAAAAAGCTCAAGCATTGGCTTGGGGGCTTACAGTGGAAGTAATGAATCTATGTTTGGAGCAAAAGGACCAGCAGGATTCCTAGCAAAAGCCACCTTTACACTAGCAATTTTATTTGTACTTAATACCCTTACTATGGGTTATGTTTACAATAAAGAGAAAGCTCACTCTGTTGTAGATACAATCGACCCTACAACATCTGTTCCTGTAACAAAAGATACAGCTAAAAAATAATCTCTTAAGGAGTTCAAAACTCCCTAAGAGTTTTTCTACTTTACCACACTAATTCCCTTACGTTTTTACAAGCAAAAAAAGGGTAAAATCCCCCCATTAAGTATTAAGAAGGAACATTCATGTTAAATGAAATTTATAATCAGACTCAAGAACATATGAGTAAAAGTATTGATGCTCTTAAAAGAGATTTTTCTACACTAAGAACAGGAAAAGTAAGTACTAATATTGTTGACAATATTAAAGTGGATTATTATGGTACACCAACAGCTCTTAATCAAGTTGGTTCTGTAATTGTCACTGATGCGACAACTATTTCTATTACACCATGGGAGAAAAATATGTTAGCTCCTATTGAAAAAGCTATTCAAGAGGCAAATATTGGTGTTAATCCAAATAATGATGGTGACTTTATTAAACTCTTTTTTCCTCCTATGACCTCTGAACAGCGTCAAGAGATTGTTAAACAAGCTAAACAGATGGCAGAAAAAGCAAAAGTTGCTATTAGAAACATTCGAAAAGATGGTAATGATAAAATCAAAAAACTTGAAAAAGCAAAAGAGATTTCAGAAGATGAGTCAAAAAAAGGTCAAGCTGAAATTCAAAAAATTACCGATAAAAATATCTCTGAAGTAGACTCTATATTCTCAGCCAAAGAGGCTGATATTTTAAAAGTTTAATCATGAATATTGAACAAGAGTATCTTGATGCCCAAGCACTTCTAGAGGGGCATTTTCTATTAGCTAGTGGTAACCACTCAAGACGTTACTTACAAAGTGCAAAAGTTTTAGAAGACCCTAAACGTGCAGAGCTTATCTGTAATGCATTAGCAGAGATGATTCAAAAGAGTGGAATAAAAGTTGATACTGTCTGTGCCCCTGCTCTTGGTGGAGTATTGGCAGGGTATGAACTTGCTCGTTCACTAGGAGTACGCTCTATCTTTGTTGAAAAAAAAGAGGGAGGAATGGAACTCCGTCGTGGTTTCCAAGTAAATAAGGGTGAAAATATTCTCATTTGTGAAGATATTATCACTACAGGTGGTTCAGCTATGAAAGCAGCTCGTGCCATAGAAGAGTTGGGAGCTAATGTTGTTGCATTTGCCTCTTTAGCCAATAGAGGTTTCTGTAAAAGAGAAGGCTCAACTATAGAGGCTAAAGAAGAGTGTCAACTCTCCTCGAATGTACCTTTTTTTGCACTAGATGACTTTACTTTTGAGATGTATTCTCCAGAGGAGTGTCCTATGTGTAAAGAGGGTTCTGTTGCTATAAAACCAGGTAGCAAATCTTAGTTAAGGGCTAACGTTTAGCCCTCTCCTCCACAGTTTTTTTACAAACATTATGATATACTCAATATTATCATAATACAAGGAAAAGCAATGAATCAAAAATTTTTAAAGCCTCTAATGGCATCTACTCTAGCAACATTAATGTTAGCAGGGTGTGTTAATGGAGGAATGCCAACCATTAAAAACGCTGATGGCTCAACAAATAATACCCAAACAGGTGCAATTATAGGTGGTCTATTGGGTGCTGTCGTTGGTGGCTCAACTGCCAATCATAGTGGGAAACGTGTTCTTATTGGTGGGGCTTTAGGTTCAGCTGTTGGAGCAGCTATCGGTTACAGCTTAGACCAACAAGCAGCTGAGGTGGCACAAGTGCTTAATACAAATGTAAATAACAATCCATCAGCTGAACAGAATGTTGATAATGACCTTATTGTCTCGAATACTGATAAGTATGTAAAGATTATGTTTCGAGATGATATGATGTTTGCAACCAATTCAGCAACGCCTACACCATCTGCTCAAGCAAAAATTGCAAAACTGACACCTGTACTCAAAAAATATCCAAATACTATTATACAAACAGTTGGACATACGGATAATAGAGGAAGTTTTCAATACAATCAAAAGCTATCAGAAGCAAGAGCCTCTTCAGTAGGAAATACTATTCATGCTAGTGGTGTACCAAATCCTATCTACTCAAAAGGGTGTTCATTTAGTAAACCAATCGCCCCAAATACATCGCCAACTAATATGGCATTAAATAGACGTGTAGAGGTCTACCTATATCCAAATCAAGAGTCAGTGATTGACCCTTGTAGATAATAACCTACTTAAATGTGTAGTATCTTGCTGGATAGTCACCATTCAGCAAGATTTCATTGGTGTAAAATGTAAATTGAGGAGAGTCTGCTTCTTCTCCTCCAACTGTTGTAGGAAGTGCTTCTGTAACATTAATCTTTTTCTCCACTTTTTTCAGTATCTCCCTACTCTCCAAATCTTTAATAGAAAACTCATCTGCTAACAAATCATAAGCACTCTTTTTATCGTTACTGTAACGCTCTACTTTTTTTGTTAGAAAAAGGGAGTTATCGATTTCACTACTTCCTCTTTTTAGAAGATAGAGAGCCATATCTTTGTTCTGTTTACTAATCTGCATAGCACCAACAACAACAATAGAAACAATAATCACCGAGACAAGAACTTCAATAAGGCTAAATGCCTGTTTCTGATAAAATCTATTTTGTATACTCTTTTTCAATAAAATGCTCCACTATCTCTTAAACTATAACTCTCTTTAATCCAAAGAGCTTTTGCTTCATCCATATCTTCAACCTTTTTAGCTTCTCCAAAAAAACTAGGTAAGTAAAATATACCATCACTATTTTGAATTACAAGTTGAGTAGTACTTCCATTGGGATAGAGGTGATACCGTAAACAAAGCTTTTTATCTTTAAATCGCCCAAGTTCATCTAATTGAACAAAGTGATTATCTTCATCAAGCTTATAGAGTTTTACCTCTTTTCCAAACTTAACTCCATTATCATAAGATGTAATTTGTCCATTCTGAATAGTAAAACACTCTTGACACTTTTGAATACAGAAGAGTTCAACATCTCCTTGATGTTTAAATGAGTCTCTAAGGCTACTAGGAAGAGTGGAAATATCTAAAACTTTTTTCTCTTTCTTCTCTTTATTCATTGCAGAAGAGAAAACCATAGCACCTACTAATGTTATAATAAAAATAACAACAATCAGCTCTAGTAAGGTAAAAGCACGAGAGTATCTCATAAAGAACTACTATTTACCTTCACAACCAGGGTAGATAATATCTTCATCTCCTCCAGTTCCACCCTCTTTTCTATCACCTGCATAAGAGATAATCTGGAAGCCATCACCTTTTTTAATATAGACAAAAGGTGTTCCCCAAGCATCTTTAGGTAACTTTTTATAATAAGGTGTACGAGCATATTGAGGATATTTATCAGGGTCTGGGTTAGAGACTAAAGCTTCAAGACCCTCTTCTGAATCAGGGTAAGCTGAGTTATCCATTTTAAAATTTTCTAATGTATTTTCAATAGATGCCATTTGCGTACAGGTGATTTTTCTTTGTGATTCATCTTTTTTCCCTACAACGGCAGGGACAACAAATGCTGCAAGCATTCCCAAAATAGCAATAACAACCAATAGTTCCAATAGAGTAAATGCTCTTTTTACTGTTGTGTTATGTTTAAAGTTAGATTTATTAATTAGTTTATATTTTTTATAAATAATTAAATCACAGCCATTTTGTGTTTCTGGGTTAATTTCTTTAGTCATCATTAAGATCCTTAGTTAAACTTAGTTATAATAGCGTTGATTTTACTTGAATTGAGCTTTATAATGGATAAAAGAAAACGAGGGATTGCACTTTTTATAACGTTGATGGTCATTGCCTCCATAATGTCAATAATCGCTGTTTCTTTTAGTTATTTAGAAAAAGTTCAAAATGATACTGGAGAGACATCAGCTATCATCCAAGGTGATCTTTTATATAAAAATACCGTAGAGGTACTAAAACGATTTTTTCCAAAGGGGAGTAAGAATCAAGATAAATTAGAACTACTCTATTCAACTCCACTACCTTTAAGTGAACCCAAAAATGGTTTCTATTTAACTATTAGTTGTCAACCTTTAATGAAAGGTGTACCTATCTCATGGTTAGATGAATCCTCAACACAACAGGTTCCTGAAAAAACTAGCTTGGCTAAAAGAGTATTACAAAATGTTATGGAGCAGTATGAAGTAGAAGAGCCCTCCCAACTAGAAGAGCTTATTTTAAAAGCTGTCAGTTCAAAATCTCTAGAGAATATGGATTATAGACCTAGAGTGAAAACTAAAAAAGGTATTGTCTCAAGAGAACAATTTAATAGAATTATTACCGATTATCTTTTTGTTTCAGACGATACAAAAGTTTTAACCATTCCATGGGAGAACTATTTTACTTTTACTACTATTAGTAAGCAAACAAAAATTGATGGAGTCTATCTCTCTGCTGAATTCATATCAGTTGCATTTGATATCCCTATCGAAATTGTTCAAGAGAGTTGGAATCCACAAGAGATAACTCTAGTGGAATTTTTACAACAAAATGGTGTTTTAGACCCTCTTAATAAAAATATATATAGCAAAGAAGCCCTCAATGCAATGCATTGTGAAACAATATATGCCTATAAAAAGAATCAATATGGGTTTAACTTTAATTACATAGATGGAAGGAGTCAAAACTTTGAGTTTAATGGACAACAATAATAATAGACTATTTATTCATAGAGATATGAACCCCGTTACTCTACTCAACTCAGTTGAGATTATACTTACACCACAGTTTTACACCTTTATACGTGAAAACTTAGATATACGCTTTGCCTATCAAGCTAAACAGATTGCGCAATCACTTTTTGATGACTATCTAGAAAATAGTGAAGAGTACCAATATCATGTCTATAAATGCCAAGATGATTGGTGTTTTTTTGCCTATAATATCAAAGAGATAGAAGAGTTTTTAGAAAGTGTGGGGATAGAGAAGCATCGTGTTTCAAAAATCTATTTTGCACAGCAACTTAGTGAAGCATTAACAAAACCTCTCAAACTTTCTGAAAAAACTGCACTGCTAACTATTGATGATACAGTAACATTAGTTCCTACGAAATTAATAGAAGAGAATATAGAGTATAATAATTTAGATTTAAACAAACAAAAATTCAGCTCTTCTATTAGTATGGGAGCCTCTCTTGACTCATTTATATCTTTAAAAGAGACTATAATATTAGGCTCAATCTTTTGTATTTTAGGGGCTATTTTTCTTGTTGAAGGTAACCGAATAAAATCTTCTGTCTCAAACAATGAAGAGCTACTTAGTAGACTACTCAGTCAATATCCAAAATATAGTTCTGCTATGTTACGACAGAGTCTTTTAGAAAAATATCAACCAATTGATAAAAAAGAGAGAAGAAAACGAGAGAGTGTAAAAGAGCTCT